>JAFEBC010000368.1 GCA_018266095.1 Deltaproteobacteria bacterium | reverse complement strand
TGGCCTGTCACGGCGGCGACGTGCCGGGCGCCACCGCGTTCGACTTGAAGGCCGCGCTCGACAAGCTCGACCACTGGACGGCCGACCGCACCGCCCGCGCCAAGCCGCGCGCGCAGCTCACAAAGCCGGTCCAGAATCCGCACCAGCAGCGCGCCACCGCGAACACCCTGCTCGCGCGGTGGCTCACGAGGAAGTCATGAGCGAGGCGGCGCTCCCCGCGCCCGAGTCGACCGAGGTCTCCGACGTCGCGAAGCTGCCGGCGCAGACCGAGGAGGAGTCGCACCAGCTCATCGAGCTCGTGTGGCGCTTCTTCTGCTCGCTGCGGCTGACGCTCGCGAACCTCCTGGGCCTGTTCCTGGCGATGATCGCGGGCACGTTCGTCAACCCCGCCAACGACTCGCTGACCAACATCGAGAAGGCCTTCGGCGGCGCCGAGCACACGCACTCGCTCTTCGGCGCGCAGGTGAACCCGATCCTGTGGTCGTACCGCACGTTCGAGCTCTACGACCTGTTCCACGCCTGGTGGTTCACGCTGCTCCTGCTCTCGCTCGCGCTCAACCTCATCGCCTGCTCCATCGAGCGCCTGCCGCGCATCTGGTACCTCGTGCGCGATCCCGAGAAGCGCCTCGACCGGGTCCAGGGCATCCGCCACAAGGGCACGGGCGCCTTCACGCGCACCATCGCCGACGTGCGCGACGCCTTCGCCAAGCGCGGCTACAGCGCCGAGATCGTGGACGGCAACTTCGTCTTCGCCGAGCGCGGCCGCTACGCGCGCTTCGGCGTGTGGGTCGTGCACATCTCGCTCCTGCTCATCCTGGGCGGCGGCGTCTACGGGCGCCTCACCGCGTTCGAGGGCACCGCCGATGTCCCGCAGGCCGGCGGCGAGGCCGAGGCGATGCTCGTGCGCAAGCCCGACGGCAGCGTCTTTCGCAAGAAGCTCGAGGGCCTGGACGGCACGCCCTTCATCGTACGCTGCGACGACTTCCGCCTGAAGGAGTTCGAGCCCGGCCGTCCCAAGGCCTTCGAGTCCGACCTGCGCCTGTTCGAGCGCCGCCCCGACGGCTCCGCCGGCAAGCTCGTCGCGCGCCAGACCATCAACGTGAACCAGCCGCTGCGCTACGGCGGCTTGACCTTCTATCAAGCGAGCTACCGCCAGCTCGACGACCAGCAGCGCGCGCGCCTCGCCATGACCGACAAGGTCACCGGCGCCGTCCGCGAGCTCATCGTGGGGCCGGGCGAGGGCATCGACGCCGCCGCGGGCCTGCGCTACGTGCTCACCGGCTACGATCCCGACTTCCAAGGCCAGGGCCCCGCGCTGCAGGTCGTGCGCACCGAGCTCGCCGCGGGCCAGAAGTTCGACGACCGCGGCACGCTCCCGCCCGGCTCGAAGGTCTCGACGTTCTGGGTCTTCAACAAGGCCCCGAACTTCGACAAGGACAACCGCGAGGACCGCTTCGCCTTCACCTTCGACAAGCTCACGCTCATGTACGCGACGGGCCTGCAGATCGCGCGCGACCCCTCGACGCCGTGGATCTACCTCGGCTGCTTCCTCCTCTTCGCGGGCATCGGCATCGCCTTCTACATGTCGCACCGCCGTCTGTGGGCGCGCCTCGTCGACGGAAAGCTCGACGTGTACGGCGCCTCGCACAGAAACCAAGAGTCGTTCGAGAACGAGTTCGCCCGCGTCTGCGACGACCTCGGCATCGAGCCCAAGAAGCGCCCCGCGCCGCGCGACCCCGACGCCGCGCCCACGCCCAAGAACGACGCGCCCCCGAGCGCAGATGCCGCCGCGCCAACGCCGGCCCCAGGTGCCGCGTGATCCTGCTGTCCGCCCAATTCCTCGCCTCCGCCGAGACCAAGAAGAGCTGGCCCGAGCCCGGCGCGCCCGAGGTCGCCTTCTGCGGCCGCTCGAACGTCGGCAAGTCGAGCTGCCTCAACGCGCTCGCGAACCAGCACGGCCTCGCCCGCGTCTCGCGCACGCCGGGCCGCACGCGCTTGCTCAATTTCTTCGACTTCAAGATCTCCGAGAAGACGCGCTCCGGCGCCCGCGGGCCGACGCACGAGCTCCGCCTCGTCGACCTCCCCGGCTACGGCTACGCCTCGGGCCCGAAGTCCGAGAAGGCGGGCTGGGGCAGCATGATCGACACCTTCCTCACCGAGCGCGAATCGCTGCGCGCGCTGGTCATCCTCGTCGACGGCGACTTGGGCCCCCAAGAGAGCGACCGCGCCATGGTCGACTTCGCGCGCACGCTCCCGCACCAGCTCATCGTGGTCGCCACCAAGATCGACAAGCACAGCAAGAGCCGCCGCGAGGGCCTCTTGCAGAAGGCCGCTTCGTTCCTCAAGCTCGATCGCGACCAGGTGCTCGGGTTCTCCTCGAAGGAGAAGCTGGGCGTCGACGAGCTCTGGCACACGCTGGTGAAAGCGGTGGGCACGCCATGACGTTCACGCGCACGTCCTCCTCGATCTCGCCAACGCTCACGACCTCGCCCACGCTCACGACCTCGCGCGCGTTCGTCGCCTTTGGGTTCGCCCGCGCCCTCTTCGCACTCGCGCTCTGCGCCTGCGCGTTGCCGGCCTGCGGCCTCGGCGGCAGCACCACCGTCGTCAACACGTTCCAGGTCGGCGGCCCGTCGGGCGTCACCACGTCGCAGTTCGACTCGGCCACCATCTCGCAGCAGCTCGCGGCCAGCGCCGGCGACATCGACAAGCTCTCGAAGGTCACCGTCACCGCGGCCCGCCTCGAATCCACCGACGGCCAAGACCTCTCCTACCTCGCGGGCGAAGAGCTCAAGGTGCACGCCTCCGGCTCGTCCGACCAGTCGCTCGCCAAGCTCGACACCGGCCCCGGCACGGTCGGCCTCATCGACCTGCCCGTCGACTCGACCATCGACTTGAAGCCCGCCATCAAGGCCGGCGGCACCATTACGCTGCAGCTCGACATCCCCACGCGCCCCGTGACCGCGCGCGGCCTCAAGTTCACGCTGACCATCCGCGGCGAGATTTAGGCCCGCGCTCCCTGGACCCGCCGTGACCCTCGCCTTGGCGCTCGCGGCCGGATCCGCGCTCTCAGGTGGCGCCCTCGCGCTCCTGGCCCGAGGCCGCCCGCGCCTGCTCGAGCCCGTGCGCACGTTCGCCTTCGCTGCCGCCGCCGCAGTGGTCGGCCTGCACCTGTTGCCCGAAGCCCTCGCCGCCCTCGGCGGACGCGCGCTCGTCTACTCGCTCATCGGCTTCGCGCTCCCGGGCCTGCTCGAAGCCGCCGGCCGCGCCCTCGGCCGCTCCCTGCGCATCGACGGCTTCTCCGGCGCCCGCGTCTCCGCCGAAGCCGGCTTCCTCGCCCTCGTCTTCCACTCCCTCTTCGAAGGCCTCGCCCTCGAAGCCTCGCTCACCGCGCCCGGCTCCCAGCTCGACGTCGCCCTCGCCCTCGTCTCGCACCACGCCCCGCTCACCGCAGCCGTCGTCCTCCCCTTCCTCGCGCTCGGCGGCGTCCGCGAGACCATCATCCGCGTCCTCGTCATCGCCCTCGCCGGCGTCTGCGGCGTCTGGGGCACCCAACTCGTCCCCGCCCTCCACCACGGCGCCGCCGAATCCGGCTTCGTCGCCGTCGCCAACGCCGTCCTCGCTGGCGCGCTCCTGCACGTCGTCGTCGACGAAGTCGAGCCGCAGACGCACGACACCCCTCGAGCCCGCCTCATCGACCTCGGCGCCCTCGCCGCCGGCATCCTGCTCACCACCGTCGGCATGATGTTCGAATCGCGCCCCGGCGCCGCCCTCACGCCCATCGGCGCCACCATCCGCGCCCTCGCCACCCTCGCCCTCGTCGGCGCCCCCGCCCTCCTCTTCGGCGACCTCGCCTGCGCCTGGATGAGCGCCCAGCGCGGCCCGCTCACCTCGCGCCTCGCCCGCGTCTTCGAGCGCTTCGACCCCGTCCTCCTGCTGTGCGCCCTGGCCTTCTTCGGCCCCGCCGGCCTCGTCGCGCTCGCCGCCTTCGCCCTCCCCTTCGCGCGCCTCCCGCAGCCCCTCGGCAAGCCCTCCCCCGACCTTCTCGCCCGCTTCCTGGACCGCGCCGACTCCTTCGTCCCTTTGCGCCTGTTGGCCCTCGTTCTCGGCGCCGGCGCCCTCGTCTCGCTACCCTCGGCCACGCATGCGCTCGAGGTCATCCCCGCGGTCGTCTCGTCCACGCTCATCGTCCTCTTCGCCTTGGGCGACGGCGCCGCCGCCATCCTCTTCGGCGCCGCCATGGTCGCGTGCGGCCTCTCCCCCGTGTACGCGCTCGGCAGCCTCGCCGCGGGGCGCCTGCTCGTGCCGCTCGTGCGCCCGCAATTGCAACAAGTGGCCGAACCGCAGATCCTCTCGGCCTTCTCTGGCGCGATCGCGCTCGTGCTCATCGGCCGCTTCTGGCCGGGCGGGCTCGGGATCCAGCCCGCGCTGATGGCCGTGCAGGAGCCGCTCGCGGCGCAGTTCGCGCGCTCGCCCACGGGCGCGCTGTGCCTGTTTCCGCTCGCGGTGATCAGCGCGCTCGCGTTTTGGCGGCTGGGTGGGCGGGGGTTCTTTGCGCCGCTGAGGGCGCTGGCGATGCACGCGGATGAGCATGCGTGAGAGGCCGGTCTCGATCGTGCGGTGGCCCTCGCCCACCCATACGGCTACGGCGCGCGCCCGCCAATATCCGGGAAGCGCTTGCCTTTGTGCCGAATGGCAGTGCAATTACCCTCATGCATTCATCGCAAGACGGCCGCGATGCGCTGGGCTTCGCGCCCACCGAACTCTTGCGCCCCTTGGCGTCGATCGTCGCGCCTCCGCTGGCCCCACCTTGTGCGCTTCCACGGCGTGTTTGGCTCTGCCTCCCGTTGCCGCAAAGACGTCGTGCCCACGCCTGTTCCGAGCCCGCCGAATGCGCTAAGCCCTTGCCACCTGAACGGCCCGCAATGACGCACCACAGACCCGTGAGGTACCGCCGAACCACGAAGCCATACCAGCCCAAGTCCCTCCCTCCCGACTGCTCATGCCTTGGACCGAGTTCCTGCTCCACGTGTTCAAAAACGACTCTTCGCCTGGCCCGTCAGCGGCCGCTGAAGGTCCGCGTTCCTCAAGGAGCCCAACGGGCGACCGCGCCATCCTCGAACACTTGAACCTGCCCACCACACGGGCCACCAATGGCCCCGCCCCAATTGAGGCCGGGCGAGGCCCCGGCTGGCAAGACGACGTGCCGACGTTGCAGGTGCCCTGCAATAGCGCTCAAGAAGGGAGCGGCCCACCTGCGACCTGTCTTCCCGCCTGCGTAAGGATTATCTTCCCCAAGCACGACCTGCCCGCCACCTATGATACTGTAAAATCACAGACGGTTTCAGTTGACAGAAGGCCCTTCTCAGCCCTGTGATCCTCAGCCCTGTCGACGTATTTTCCAGCCTCCCCGAGTCGGACGATCGACCACGTCTAGGAGCGAGCGCCATGTCACTGACTGCGGGAACCGCAATAGCCTTGGCCAAGTTAGGTTCCTCGGAGGCCGCAAAGAAAGCACTCGCAAACGTAATCGAGAAGGTTGTAACCCTGGCGACCGAAAAGGGCCTGAAATGGATCCAAGATTGGAAGAACCAGAACAGCCTGGAGCTAGTGCACAAGCGGCTTCGCGGTATCCGATCTGTGAAGACAGTTTGGCAGATCGAAAAGCACGTCGATCTGCTCAAGTTTTATTACCCCTCGAAGGTAATCATAAACGATCAGCGAAGAACCATTCGAGATCTGGCCGATTTTGGATGCGACGACAGCTTGGTAGTGCAGGGGACCGTTGGTCAGGGAAAATCGATTTTTTTTAGATATCTAGTCTCGAAGGAGGTCTACAACGGCCAAGTAATTCCATTGTTTGTGGAATTGCGTCGTGTCGCAGCAGGGTCGACCCTTGTTGACCATATCGCGAGTGAACTCACGACTCTTGGACTGCCGTCAACCTCGGAAACAGTTGCCTTCCTGGCTGAGCACGGCAAGCTCATCCTCTTCTTAGATGCGTTCGACGAGGTGAAGGACGATCAACGGCCCGAGCTTCTGGCTCAAATGGAGCAGCTTCTTACCCGTTCAGAGAAGCTCAGAATTCTGGTGTCATCGCGCCCCGACAGCGGTATCGCCGCATCGCCAAAGTTTCGCGTTGTAAACCTCTCTCCGCTCGACGTTGGCACAAGAGAGTACGAAGCAGTGATTCAGCGCATTGCACCCTCGCAAGATATCGCGCTGCAAGTGGTTCAGGGCATAAACAAAGCGTCGTTCGACCTTCGTCAGCTCCTTACAACGCCCCTTATGGTCACGCTTCTTGTGTTTCGGTATCAGGCGGATCAGTCCATTCCAGAGCAGGTTGTTGATTTCTATTCAAGATTGTTCGACTTGCTGTTGAACAGACATGATGGCTCGAAGCCCGGCTATCGTCGTCCTCGGACATCGAAGGCCGGAGACAAAGCACTTGAAGATATCTTCAGCGGCATCTGCTTCTTGACGCGCCGGAAGCAACAGGGATCCTTTTCAAAGCGTGACCTAGTGAAGATAACACAGGAAGCCATCACGGCTACGGGCCAGTTGCTCGATGCGGAGCATGTGTTCCATGATCTCGTCCACATCACGTGTTTAATTTTGGTAGAAGGCGACGAGTGTCGTTTCTTACACAAAAGCGTCCAGGAATATCACGCAGCGCTGTTCATCCGGGAACAGCCAGATGAAAGCATCAAGAGTTTCCTCCAGACAGCGATGCGAGGCTCGAACTGGAACGTCTGGCTGACGGAATTGCGCTTCTTGGAGGAAATGATTCCCTACACGTTCTTCAAGTGGCTCGCGATCCCGGATATTCGCGAGGCATTCGGCATGGGGCCGGCTGACCAAGCGACCGACTTGGTTCCCTCGAAAGAACTGGCGATTAGAGTATTCGGAAACTTCGAGATTCTCGTGGAAGATATGCGAGTGTATGCATACCGCAGCTCAGACCGCTGGTGCTCTCAATACGCGAGTCTGCTATTCGCGAATGAGATATCAGCACGAGCGAGTGACCTGCCTATGAACGAGCTTCTTCCTTCAAAGCGCCCCGTCGACTCTGGTGCCAATGCCTCGGCGCAAGGAAAGACAAGAAGATTGCACGCCAGGCAGATGGGCTCATCGGACTCCTTCAGGCTGAAGGCGCTCCTGCTCCATCCTGCATTTCCCCATCTGGTTACCGTGGCGATGAATGCCTTGGATACCCTCCGCGCTCGTCTCATCGAGTATGAATCACACGTCGATCGCGTGGAAAGGCAACAACCAATGTTTTCTTTGCTGAATGATGCGACGCCGGTGAAATCGGGCTAGTCGACCACGCGCGCTGCAACCATCAATCGGAATCGCGCAGCGACACACCCTGCGTCGAACGCAGCAGATTGAGTTCGCTGATGAGGATTGGGCCGTCCCGTGCCTGGTCCTACGATACCCGCTGTGTTGGAGCAGTCGATAGAGCGACACATATCCGCTCTGTCGCTCTCTGATCGGCCGATCTCGCGGGGCACGCGGTCACCGAGACCGTCGGACGCGTGCTCAGTGACACTTAGCGAACTTCTTCTTGCGCGCGCAGCTCTCAAGGCGAATCGCCGCGCTGCGTCAGATACATTCTTCGCGTTAGCAAGATGCCGTAGCCCGCGAAGTCGCAATTCGACGCAGGTCCCGGCGGGGACACGCTCGACGGGAGAGCGCTTGTCAGCCCTATCGCTTTCAATACCTAATCCGTTGAAATGGCTATACCGAGCTCCCGTTAACGTGATTGGCTATTTAAGCCCTTCCGCGCCTCCTCCGCCTCCACACTCCGCGGATACCTCTTCACGATCTCCCGCAACAACCTCTCCCGCCGCACCCCATCCCGCAGGTCCTCCCCCGCGATCTCCGCCGCCCGCAAGAACGCCTTCGGCGCGAGCTTCCCCTCCGGCGCCACCTCCGTCGCCCGCTTCATCGCCAAGAGCGCCAGATCGATCGCCGCCCTTTGCGCCTCCGCTCCGCCGTTTGGCCCCGAAGCGCCCGCCTCCGCTCCGCCGCCCGCCTCCGCAGACCCGCTCCCGCTCTGCGCCCGCGCGCCCCCCCCCCCCCCCCCCCCCCCCCCCCCCCTCCCCCCCCCCCCCCCCCCCCCCGGCCCCCCCCCCCCCCCCGCCGCCCCCCCCCCCCCCCCCGCCCCCCCTCCCCTCACCCCCCCCTCCCCCCTCCCCCCCGGGGCCGTGGGTCCCGATTCTGGCAAAACCACCCCCCCCCCCCCCCCCCCCCCCCCCCCCGGCGGCGAGCCCGCCGGGGCGGGGCGAGGCCTCGGGCCTCCGGGGGCCCCCCCCCGGCAAAGACGCACCGG
>JAFEBC010000367.1 GCA_018266095.1 Deltaproteobacteria bacterium | reverse complement strand
CTCGGGCCCAAGCAACCGTTCGAGGTCTCAGAAGAGAATGGCTCGGCGCCCCCAACTCTGCGTCGGTCTCGCGGACCATGACGCTTGCGATCGGGCTGCCGAGCCGGGGGCAACATACAAGACGCCGAAGCGCAGAAGTCTTGGTTGACGCAAACCCAACCGATCTTCGGCGCTTCAGCGTCTCTGCGGTGAGTGATCGGGTGGGCAGCACGCTCCGATCGAAGCTCCGCCTCAAGCCCGCGATCGCAGCCACATGGGAACACTCGTGATCGCGGTGGCCGCGAGCATGCCGACGATGCCGGTGATGCCCGCGACCGAGCAGCCCATGGCGCCGGTGAGCACGGAGAGCAGCGTGGCGGCGAGCAGGAAGCGCAAGGGGCGCTCTTCGGCGCGCGCGAGCAGGCCGATGCTGGCGCCCGCGAAGAGGCCCCCCGCGCAGCAGGCGGGCATGCAGATGGTCATGCAGAGGCTGGACTCGCAGAGGTGGCCGATGAGGCGCGTGGCCACGGGCAGCGTGAAGGGCACGAGGCCGGCGAGGAGGCCGGGCAGGAGCGCCGCGGAGAATTCGCCGCCGCGCACGCTGAAGCCGACCAGCGCGGCGAAGAGGAGCGGCGCGGTGACCCAGAGGAGGTTCGTCTGGCAGGGGACGATGCCCGAGAGGCACAGGAGCGGCAGGGCCAAGAGGCCGAGCTTGAGCGCGTGGGTCCAGCGGCCGCGCTCGTAGGCCCGGCGGGCGCGCGCTTCGAGGGTGCCGGGCGTGAGGTCAATCGTTGCCATGGCGGAGCCTCCAGGCGCAGCGGAGCCGATCGAGCGCGCGCTGCACGCGCTTGCGGAAGGTGGCGGACGCGGACTCGGGGCGGTCGCCGCGGGCGAGCAGGAGCACGAGCGCGCGGTCGTCGGGGCGCAGCGTGCCCGCGACGGACTCGATGGCCTCGATCAACTGGGCCAACTCGACGTCGTCGTGCGGGGAGCGCGCGGGATCGGAGAGGGACAGGGCCTCGTCGCCGAGCGGCTCCTCGCGGCGGCGCTGGCCGGACTTGCGCAGCGTGCGGCACTCCCACACGCAGACGCCGAAGGACCAGGCCAGGGCGTCGCGGGCGGGATCGAACTCGCCGGCGCGCGCGAACACCTTGAGCAGCGCCGACTGGGCCGCGTCCTCGGCCAGCGATTCGTCGCGCAGCCAATGGCCGGCGAAGGCGCGCAGCGCGGGCCACAGCGCGCGGAACACGGGCGGGAACGCCGTCCGGTCACCGTCGGCCAGGGCCGTCAGGTTGCGCTGCAGCGCCTGTCGCTCGACCGCGTCCAAGACCTACTTGGCGTGCTTCATCGGGCAATCGCCGGTGCAGCCGTGGTCGCACAGCGGGCAGCAGCCGGCGGCCTCGAGAGCGGTGTGGCCGGCCCAGGCGACGGCAGGGAGGGCCAAGAGGCCCAGGAGCAGGAAGAGTCGGGTGCGCTTCATCATCGTTGTTCTCCTCGCGGCGCCTCGATTGGCCCCGCCGCAGGGTCTAGGCGCAGGCGCGCGAAGTGTGACAGTAGAATCAGTTGCCATGCCACACATCACCTTCCGCAGGCTGACTCCGCAAGACCTGCCGCTGGTCGACTCCTGGCTCACCCAGCCGCACGTGCGCGCGGCCTGGGACGACGAGGCGATGGAGCTCTCGGACGGCTGCACGCAGTGGCTCTCGCTCGTGGACGGACGGCCGGTGGGCTACATCCAGTCGTACCAGGCCATCGAAGGGCACGCCGAGGGCTGGTGGCGCGAGGTGCAGGACCCGGGCGTGTTCGGCGTCGATCAGTTCCTCGCCGACGGGCACGCCCTGAACCGCGGGCTGGGTTCGCGGGTGATGTACGCCTTCGTGCAAGAGCTGCTCGTAGACCCGCGCGTGACGTGCGTGCAGGCCGATCCGGCGCCCGACAACGCTCGCGCCATCCGCTCGTACGAGAAGGCCGGCTTCGTGCGCGTGGGCCAGGTGACGACGCCCGACGGGCCCGCGGTGTTGCTCCACTTCGTTCGCCCTTCCCCTTCGGGGCCGACCTTGCAGTAGGCTCGCGGCCCTATGCCGAAACGGTTCACGCGCCGCGACGCGCTCAAGCAGATGGGGGTCCTGGCCGGCGCAGCGATGGTCGCGCCCGCGCTCGACGGCTGTGGTGAAGGCGCGAAAGCTCCCGGCGCGATCAAGAACCTGGTCGTGCTGATGATGGAGAACCGCTCGTACGACCACTTCTTCGGCTCGCGCTCGCTGGTCGAGGGCCTGCCGAGCGACGGCCTTGTGCGCGGGATGGCGAACCCGGACGTGAACGGCGTGATGCAGAGCATCTTTCCCGTGGACGTCGAGTGCGTGGCCGATCCGCCGCACGGGTGGGACCCGTCGCACGCGCAGTTCAACCTGGGCAAGAACGATGGCTTCCTGCGCCAGTACCAGGCGAGCCACGGCGACACCGTCGCGCCGCACGTGATGGGCTTCCTGTTGCGCAACGACCTGCCGGTGAGCTACGCGCTCGCCGACGCGTACACGAGCTGCGATCGCTGGCACGCCTCGGTGATGGGACCGACCTGGCCGAACCGCTTCTATCTGCACACCGCGCAGTCGAACGGGCAGAAGAGCAACTTCCAGCCGAGCACGGTGTGGCCCACCATCTTCGACAAGCTCGAGGCCGCGGGCGTCTCGTGGAAGTACTACTTCAGCGACCTGCCCTTCCTGGCCACGCTGTCGGTGCCGTCGAGCGGCTACAAGCCGATCACGAGCTTCTACGACGACGCCAAGGCGGGCACGCTGCCGCAGTACACGGTGCTCGAGCCCGCGTTCCAGCTCAACGACGACCACCCGCCGCACCACCCGATCATGGGGCAGCAGTTCGTGGCGTCCGTGTACAACGCGCTGGCGCGGTCGCCGCAGTGGGAGTCCACGCTGCTCGCGATCATCTACGACGAGCACGGCGGCTTCTTCGACCACGTGGCGCCGCCGAAGACGGACGACGACCGCGTGAGCGAGGGCTTTGATCAGCTCGGCTTCCGCATCCCGGCGCTGCTCGTGGGGCCGTACGTGAAGCGCGGGCACATCAGCTCGGTGCTGCACGATCACACCTCGGTGCTCAAGCACGCGGAGACGATGTTCGGCCTCACGCCGCTGACCAGGCGCGACGCGGCGGCGAACGATCTGTCGGACGCGCTCGATCTCGATCGCATGGCCCGCGGCGAGGCGTATGCGGCCGTGCCGGTGCCCGTGATCGACGTGGATCCCAACTCGCTGGATCTGGCCTGCGCGTCACACCGCAACCCGACGGATCTGGAGCTGTGGGCCGACGGCGGCGTGCTGGAGTCGCGGCTGGACCTGCGCCGGCAGAGCCGCGATCTGGCGCACTACATCGCCGACCTGGCGCGCGACGGCTTGTAGAGCACAATGCTGCCGAGAGGCAGCCGGCCAGGAGTCTGGCCGTGAGCGGAAGGAGGCTCATCGAGCTTGCTCGATGAGGGAACCGCAGGTTCCTCCAACAGTCTAGTGCTGCGACTCCAGCAACTCGTTGAATCGCTCGCGCCAGTCGCAGCACTAGAACGGCGCGCAGACGCCCGTGTTGAAGTGCTGGCGGCCGTTGCCGATGAGGCCCGCGCAGTACTCGCTGTTGCTGCAGTCGCCGCCGGTGGGCGGGATGCCGCTGCCGAAGTACGGGTTGCGGCACTGCTTGGAGCACGCGAGGCCCTGCTCGGGGTGGCCGTCGATGCCGACGCAGATGTAGCCCTTGGTGCAGCCGTCCACGTTGTTGCCGCAGACCTCCGCGCCGTCCTTGCAGTGGTTCGAGGGGCTGGGGTTCGACTGCGGCGCGTGCGTGCCCGCGGGGAAGCAGGAGTTGCGCGTGGGGCTCACCGGCTCGCAGGTGTGCGGCACGGCCGGGTTGTTGGCGCTGACCGGCTTGGTGCGGTCGAGGGGCAGGTCCGGGCAGTCCTGGTTCACCACGCTGCAGCCGTCCGAGGGCGCGCAGGCGCCGCCGTGGTTCTGCGGGGTCTGCTGGCTGGGCGGGAGCACCGAGCAGTAGGCGGGCTTGCCGTTCTCGTCGGCGCAGTCCTGCGGCACGGTGGTCTCGTTGCCGGGGTTGCAGCCGGGACGGCACTTCTGCGGAGACGCGCCGCAGGTGCCCGGGAAGCAGCCCTCGTCGTCCTGACAGGGGTGGGCGCAGTCGCAGTCGGCGCCGTGCGCGACCATGTCGTGGCACTGGCCGTCCTGGAAGCAGCAGCGCTGGTTGGTGGGGCAGCCGGTGTCGTCGATGCAGGCGATCTGCAACACGCGCGTGGCGGTGGCGGTGGCGCCGAGGCTGTCCGTGGCGGTGACGGTGAGCGTGTGCTCGCCCAAGCCGATGGCGAAGCCCCAGTCGATGTTGGCCTTGTACGGGAGGGCCGTGAACTGCGCGATGGTGTGCTGGCGCTCGTCGGTGATGACGACCTTGGAGACCGGCTGCGTGCTGGTGACGGCGACCTCGAGCGCGCTGCCCGCGCCCACCACCGCGAAGGGCGGGTTCGTGCTGGTGAGGACGGGCGAGACGAAGTCGGTGGTGATGGTTGAGTTGGGCGGCGGCGTGACGTTGACGACGAGCGTGGCGTCGAGCGAGTTGGTGGCGTCCGTGCCGGTGGCCTTGAGCGTGAGCTGGTTCTGCGCGATGGCCGCGAGCTGATCCTGCGGCGCGAAGACGAACTCGCAGTCGAGGTGGAGCGCGGTGTCGTTGCCTGGGCAGGTGGCGACCTGCGTGCCGCCCACGAAGAGCGTGAGCGAGGTGAGCGCGGCCGGGTTGTCGGCGGTGGCGTGGAAGGTGATGGGCTGCGCGCGGCCGAAGACGACG
>JAFEBC010000366.1 GCA_018266095.1 Deltaproteobacteria bacterium | reverse complement strand
GGTCATGCTATCAGATTCGCCGAGGAGCGATGCCCGCCCTCCCGAGGAGAGCCGCTGTGGCCAAGATCTATACGAAGCTCGGAGACGACGGCAGCACCGGACTCTTTGGCGGCCCGCGCGTGCGCAAGGACGACCTGCGCGTGCAGGCGTACGGCGAGATCGACGAGCTGAACTCGGCGCTGGGCGTGGCGCGGTGCTCGCTGACGGACGCGCGCGTGCAGGATCTGGCGGCCTTCGTGGACTCGCTGCAGAGCGAGCTGTTCAACCTCGGCGCAGAGCTGGCGACGCCGGATCTCGACAAGGCGCCCAAGTCCGTTCCGCAGACGCGCGCGCAGGACGTGGAGCGGCTGGAGAGGGAGATCGATCGCCTCACGGCAGAGCTGCCACCGATGCGCTTCTTCATCCTGCCGAGCGGCGCGCCTGGAGCGGCGGCGCTGCACCTGTGCCGCACCATCTGCCGGCGCGCGGAGCGGACGTGCGTGCGGCTGGCCGAGACGACGCACGTGTCGCCGATCGCGCTCGCGTACGTGAACCGGCTCAGCGACCTCTTGTTCACGCTGGCGCGCGCGGCCAACCTGCGCGTGGGCGTGGCCGAGGTGCCGTGGGTGGCGCCCAAGCCGTGAGCCGCGCCGAGGCAGAGGACGCGGCGGGGCAAGATTCGCGCGCGGGCGATCGGCGCATCTGCGCAGCCAGCGAGCTCGTCGAGGGCCGCTCGCGCCGCTTCGATCTCGCGCCCGTGCAGGGCATGTTCGGCCCGATGCCGATGGAGGGCGTGGCGCTGCGCGTGCAAGGCCAGGTGCGCGCGTACCTGAACCTGTGTCCGCACCGCGGGCAGCCGCTGGATCTCGGCGACGGGCGCCTGTTCGCGCGCGATGGCACGCTGGAGTGCCAGGCGCACGGGGCGCACTTCGAGCCGCTCACGGGCGCGTGCGTGCGCGGGCCGTGTGAGGGCCGGGCGCTGACGCCGCTGCGCGTGGAGGAGCGCGCGGGCATCCTGTGGGTCACCGTCGAGCCGCGCGAGGAGCCGGTCGACGATCCGTAGCGCGCCCTGGCCGCGCCTCGCCCCTCGGCCGCTACGGCAGGCAGACGTTCAGCGTCGGGCCCAGATCGGGCAGCGACGGCGCGGGCGCGGACATGCCGGCCCCCGAGGTGAACGTCTTCGACTGGTCCACGTTCGTCAGGTACCAGTCCTTGTGCTGCGCGCCCGCCGAGGTGGCAAAGCCCACGATGTCGGGATAGCCCTGATCGATGGCCACGCGCTCCTGCATCCAGCGCACGTTCGCGTTCGGGATGTGCAGCGCGAAGGGCAGGCCGAGCGCGTTCACGTAGTGGCGGCCCGCGGTCGAGCCGTCGTCAGCGGTGCCGAAGACGCTCTGGTTCGCGCCGGTGGCCGCGCCGTCGAACTCGGGCAGGTGGATCTGCCGCGTGTGGTCCGCGCCACCGGTCAGGAACAGGTCGTACGGCGCGGCGCCGGTGTCGAAGCCCTGCAGCGGCGCGGCGAAGTCGAGCACCAGCGTCATCGAGTGGCTCAGGCTCACGGGCTTCGTCGCGTCGGTGTTGAGGTAGCCCTGCGCAGAATCGAAGAGCGCCCGCGTGTGGCGCGTGAGATCCACGGTCAGCTCGCTCGCGGACGGCTCGGCGTGCACGGTGACGCCGCCGCTGCCGTTGACGAAGAGCGTGCCCTGCGCGAGCGCCGAGGCCGGCACGAACGGCAGGTGCAGCGCGAAGCCGTTGTCGAGCGTGGCGCCCAGGGACAACGCGTCGAAGCTCGCGCGAAGCTGGGTGACCGCACCGTTGGCGTCGAGCGCGAACGTGTATTCGTAGGCGATGCTCTGGTCGTTGTAGTCGGCGTCGCCGTTCGAGGGGTAGAGGTCCTCGAAGAGCACGAGGCCGGGCGGCGCGTGGATCACGTCGGGCGTGCACTGATTGTCCGTGGAGCAGCCGGTGCCGCAGCCGTTCGCGTCACAGGTGATGCTCTCGCTCGTCTGGGGCGTCGCGGAGAGGCCTGACGACGACGCGTAGACGACGAGGTCGTTCTGTCCGTCCGCCAAGGTCACGGTCGCCGAGTACGTCGAGCCGCAGTCGCCGTTGCAGAGATCGGTCGGCGCGCCGCCGTTCACCGTGTACCAGGCGCGGTCCACGCTGGTGTTGGTGGCCGTGAGCGTGCCCGAGAGCGGCACGAGGTGCTGGCCGTTCGACGGCGCCACGCACGCCGCCGGCGGATCGATGGTGAGGTCGAGGCCGGGCACCAGCACCACGCGCTGCCCGCAGGTGGCGAGGTCGAGCGAGAGGCCCACGAAGTTGCCCCTCGAGGTGGAGCCGTCGTCGCCGACGAAGGTGACCGCGGGCGACAGCGTCCAGGTGCCGGGCGGCAGCGCGAACGAGACCGTGCCGCTGTGCGTGCGCCAGTTGCCCGCCTCGCTCAGCCGGGTGACGCCCAGCGTGGGCTGTCCCATGAACGAGCCATGCGCCGCGTAGGCGATGGGCGCGCCCGCGAGATCGTTGCCGCCGTAGGTCGTCGAGGCGGTGATGGTCGGGTTGATGAACGGAGTGGCCGATTCGATCTGCACCGTGACCTCGTTGACGCAGAGGTTCCAGTCCACGCTGGCGGCGCCGCCGGAGGGCACCTCGATGGCCTGCTGGTTCACGTCGCTGAGGGTGAGGTGGCCCTCGCGGAACTTCGAGAGGTCGGCAACGTCCGCGGGCGAGCCGAAGAAGCGATAGTTGTCGAAGCCGTTGCCGTCGAACTCGGTGGCGAAGTGCAGCGCCAGCGTGGGCCGCGAGGGGCCGAGATCGGTGAGGTTGAACGGCAGGCCGACCGGCACCGCGTAGGGCCCGCTGAAGTCGCCGGTGGTGCCGTTGTACTGCGCGTGGAAGAGCGAGGTGGCCCAGTCCTGCCGCGCGAGGATGACGCCCAGGCGCGTCTCGCCCTCCTGGCTCACGCTGAAGAGCGAGTCCTGCGAATTGCCGCTGACGTAGATGGCCGACAGCGAGCTGGGCGCGCCCGGGTGCGAGACCACGTACGTGTCCGAGAGCCGGATCTGGCCGCTGTAGGTGAAGGGGTCCATCACCCACGCGGAGCCGCCGTCGTTGACCTCGCCGGCCACGATGGTGTGGCGCGTGTGCAAGGAGAGCGTGGTGGCGGTGGGGCCGTCATCGAAGAGCAGGTACGAGTAGAGATCCCAATCGCCGGGCACGAGGTTCTTGAGCAAGAGGTTCGGCGTGCGCGCGGGATCGACCGTGCCCGAGCGCTCGTTGCCGTTGGGCCCGCGGCCGGACACCTGGCCGTTGCCGAAGGGCGCGATGCCGGTCACGTGGCCGCTGAGCGAGACGGGCGCCTCGAGCTGGCCGAGCGTGCCGTCGCCGTCGCCGGTGGGGATGACGATGCAGTGATCGATGACGGTGTCGCCCGCGGGAGAGACGTCGATGGGGAACGAGAGGTTGAACGTGTCGGTGAAGTCGTCGCTGCCGATCACCACCGAGACCTGCGTCTGGAGCGCGCCGATCTCAGGGCGGTTGGGCGCGAGGAAGTAGACCGGCCGCGGCGCGCCGGTCTGGCTGGTGTGCGCGATCATCTGCAGGCCGAACTCGGGCAGATCGATGACGGCCGTGCGCACCCGCAGCGGCGTGGCGCAGGTGGGCTCGTCGCCGAAGGTGATGCGGTGCACGGTGGCGATCTCGGCCGCCGACACCTGCACGCCCGCGGGCTCGACGGACGCGGGCTGGATGGTCACGTCCTGGCTCCCGAACGTGTAGGTGCTGATGCCGTCGGCGAAGTCGTAGAGGCCCTTCAGGTCGAGCCGGTAGGTGACCTGGCCCACGTTGCCGTCTGCCTCGACGTTGAGCGCGAACGAGGCCGAGGTGGGCGTGGCCGTGGGGCTCGCCTGCGCCGAGAAGCCGGACGGATTGGTCGAGTTGGCGCTGACCGTGAACTGGTCGGACACGAAGCCGTGGTCGGCGAGGATGCTGAGCACCGCCGGGTTCGTGTTGGCCAAGGAGGCGTCGCCCGAGATGGTGTTCGGCGAGACCACCACGGTCTGGGCGCGCGAGGCGCCGGCCAACAACAGGAGCGATGCCGCGGCTGCGAGGGGGGTGCGCACGAGAGATCCTTGGGAGCCGGACGAGAGCGGATTCGGCTCGCGCGCGTTCACAGAGCAAGTTCGGCGCCAAGGGAGCACCTTGCAGTACATACGCAGGTGTTTGAATTCACCGGGATCCTCCGGGGGTGGCCCGCCGCCGCTCTGGGCGGGTCGGGCGCAGGCCATCGCCGCGCGGGCGCGCGCGGGGTTCGTTGGCACGGCCGCGTCGCGCGATGAGACGGCGCGAACAAGGGCCCGTCTCGATCTGCGAGCCGCAAGAGTGGACGCGGGTCCGAAAAGCGATTAGATCGCGCCCAAATGGCCATCAATGTCACCCTGATTCCTGGCGACGGCATCGGACCCGAAGTCGTCGAATCCGCAGTCCTCGCGATCGAAGCAGCCGGCGCACGCCTCGAATGGCAGCGCGCGGCCGCGGGCGCAGGCGCAGTCACCACGCACGGCACGCCCATCCCCGCCGAGACGCTGGAGTCGATCCGCCGCAACAAGCTCGCGCTCAAGGGCCCGCTGGCCACGCCCATCGGCGAGGGCTTCCGCTCGGTGAACGTGGCGCTGCGCAAGGAGTTCGACCTCTACGCGAACGTCCGCCCCGCGCGCAGCTTCGCCGGCGTGGACACGCGCTACTCGAACATCGACCTCGTGGTCATCCGCGAGAACACGCAGGGCATGTACTCGGGCGTCGAGCACTTCGTCGACGAGGAGCGCTCGGCGGCGGAGTCGATCAGCATCATCACGCGCAAGGGCTCGGAGCGCGTGGTCGAGTACGCGTTCAACTTCGCCAAGACGCGCGGCCGCCGCAAGGTGACGCTGGTGCACAAGGCGAACATCCTGAAGGCCACGAGCGGGCTGTTCCTCGAGGCCGGGCGCTCGGTGGCGGCCAAGCACCCCGAGATCCAGTTCGGCGAGATCATCGTCGACAACTGCGCCATGCAGCTCGTGAAGAACCCGCAGCAGTTCGACGTGCTCGTCACCACGAACCTCTTCGGCGACATCCTCAGCGATCTCACGAGCGGCCTCATCGGCGGCCTCGGCCTGACGGCGGGCGCGAACATCGGCAAGGACGCGGCCATCTTCGAGGCCGTGCACGGCACCGCGCCGGACATCGCGGGCAAGGGCATCGCGAACCCCACGGCGGTCATGCTGGCGGGCGTGCAGCTCCTCGAGCACATCGGCGAGCGCACGGCGGCGGACCGGCTGGTGACGGCCATCCGCGAGGCCATCGCGTCGAAGGAGGCCCTGACCGGCGACCTCGGCGGCAGCGCCACCACGCGCATGTTCACGCAGAGCGTGCTCAAGCGGCTCAAGTAGCTCGGGCGCGCCAGCGCCTTCAGCCGCTGCGACCGCGCGCCACGCAGACGATCGCGAGCGCGCGTGACAGAGTGCAACTCATGACGACCCTGGCCGCGACCGCATTCCGCCTCTTGTGCGCGCTGCTCGCGGGCGCGCAGGTGTTCTTC
>JAFEBC010000365.1 GCA_018266095.1 Deltaproteobacteria bacterium | reverse complement strand
GGCCCCTTGGGGCGTTGGCGTCGAGAGTTGATCGAGGCGCAGCAGGCGCGACCGAAGCGGGGTCCCCTGGGGCGTTGGCGTCGAGAGTTGATCGAGGCGCCGCAGGCGCGACCGAAGCGGGGCCCCTTGGGGCGTTGGCGTCGAGAGTTGATCGAGGCGCCGCAGGCGCGACCGAAGCGGGGCCCCCTGGGGGGTGTGCGTTGACATTGGCGTTGGCGTTGGCGTTGGCGTTGGCGTTGGCGTTGGCGTTGGCGTTGGCGTTGGCGTTGGCGTTGGCGTTGGCGTTGGCGTTGGCGTTGGCGTTGGCGTTGGGATCCGCGATGCCGGTCGCTCGATCGGGCTTCGCGGCCTTGCGCCGCTCTCGCTCGCGCTCCGTGGCCTCCCTCTCGTGCCGCACCTCCTCGGCGTCGAGCAGCACGTCCAACTGCGCCAACTGCCGCTCGGACTCCTTGGCCCAGCCGCCCTCGGGCGCGGCGAGGATGTAGTTGCGGAACAGCTCGCGCGCCTTGGCGAACTTGCCGAGCTGACGGTGACAGAGGCCGAGCCGGTACAGGAGCGCGGGCGCGTTGGTGCGCGCGTATTCGCGCTCGAGCAGCGTGATCGCCTCCTCGCAGCGGCCCAGGTGCTCCAAGCGATCGGCCCTGTCCATCGCGGCCTCGGTCGCGCTCGGTTGCGCCGCGGCGGGCGGGCCCGCGCGGGCGGGGAGCACGAGAGCGAAGGCGGTCCCCAACGCCATCCAGGACAGCGCGCGGGCGGTCGCGCGAGATCGTTCGAGCACGAACACATGGTCGCGCTCCTGAGGCTCCTCTGGCAAGCCGCACCCGCCGGTCGCCGGTTGCTGGCCCCTCGAACGCGTGCTACCGACTTCGCGCGACCACGCACACCATGGCCAAGTCCTCACGCAACAAGTCCGACGAGCGCGCGACCGGATCCGCAGCAGCCCCCGCGTCAGCCGGGGGCAAGGGCGTCACGAGCGCTCCCACCGCAGCCGCCACGAGCGCGGTCTCCGCAGCCGCCGCGAGCTCAGGGGCCGCCGCCTCGAACCCGAGCTTCGAGCCGGCGCAGTGGGGCGACGTGCTGCCCCCGTTCATCCTGAACACGCCCTGGCTCGCCTGGCTCAAGAGGCTCTCCGGCGAGCAGCGCGTGGTGCTCGGGCTGGCCGCGTTCGGCGCGTTGATCTGCGTGCCGTGGCTCGGCGCGGTGGGCTTCTGGGACCCGTGGGAGGTCCACTACGGCGAGGTCGCGCGCGAGATGATCGCCCGCGGCGACTACCTGAACCCGTGGTGGGAGTCCGCGTGGTTCTTCAGCAAGCCCGCGCTCGACCTCTGGCTCATGTGCGCCGGCATGCTGGTGGCGGGCACCAACGGCGCCGAGCGCTGGATCTCCGAGTACACCGAGTGGTGCGTGCGCCTCCCCTTCGCGGCCATCTCTCTGTTGGGCGCGCTGCTCGTGTTCGTCGCCGCCAGCCGCCTGCTCGGGCGCAGGCCCGCCGTGTTCGGCACGGTGGCCATCATCACCTCGCCGCTCTTCGTCATCTTCTCGCGCCAGGCCGTGCCCGATCCCGTCTTCGTCGGGCTGCTCTCGGCCACGATGGCGTGCCTGGCGATCGTCCTCTTCGATCACGAACCTGCGCACGAGGCTCCCGCCAAGCCCATCAGCAGCGAGCGCGAGGGCTGGCTCGCCGCGTTCTACGTCTTCGCCGCGCTGGGCACGCTCTCGAAGGGCATCCTCGCCTTCGCCATCCCGGGCGCGGTGGTGCTGTTCTACTGCGTGGCTACCGGCGAATGGCACCGGCTCAAGCGCCTGCGGCTCGGCATGGGCTTTCTGCTCTGGCTCGCCATCTGCGGGCCCTGGTACGGCCACATGTTCTCGTTCGACGGGCGCGACGACGAGGGCAAGACCTTCTTCGAGCGCTTCATCATCCACGATCACTTCAAGCGGCTCGCGGTCGGCGTGCACACCACCACGCCGGGCGGCACGTTCACCTACTTCATCGAGCAGCTCGGCTTCGACGTGTTCCCCTGGGTGTTCGCCATCCCGGGCGCGATGACGGCGCTGGGCCGCGCGCGCGTGAAGCCCGGGTCGCGGCGGGAGCGGATGGAGTTCTTCCTGCTCTCGTGGCTGCTCATCGGCTTCGCGGTGTTCGCGTTCAGCGTCACCAAGTTCCACCACTACGCGTTCCCGGTGGTGGCGCCGCTCCTGCTCTTCGCCGCGCTGTGGCTCGAGCGCGTGCTCGACGAGGGCCTGCGCGCGCACGCCGGCGAGCTCCTCGCGGGCACGCTGCTCTACGGCCTCGTGGCGCACGACCTGGCGATGACGCCGAAGAACATCACCGACATGTTCGTCTACAACTACGATCGCCCGTATCCGCACCAGCAAGTGGATCCGCGGCGGACCTTCGATCTGCTCTTCTTCGCGGCGCCGGCGGCGGCGCTGTCGCCGTGGCTCTTCGATCGGCTGAGCGGGCTCTGGAACGTGCTGCGCGCGCTGGTCTCCAAGGACGCGCGCGCGCGGCTCAAGCAGGCGGTGTCGGAGCGCATGGCGGGCCAGCGGGAGGCGCCGCCAGAGGCCGCGCAGGATCGCAGCGTGGTGGTCGCGGCGCTGGTCGGGCTCGCGGCGGCGTTCGCCATCTACCTCGGCTGGTTCCACTGGCGCGAGCTCTCGCCGCACTGGACGCAGCGCGATCTCTTCTGGACCTTCGCGCACGAGGCGGGCGCGGACGAGCCCATCGGCGCGTACCAGATGAACTGGCGCGGCGAGACCTTCTACTCGAAGAACACCGTGCGCCAGGTGCAGCGCGGGGCGGCGCCGCTGACGCAGCTCTCCGAGTTCATGGCCGGGCCGGGCGGGCGCAAGTGGCTGCTGGTCGAGCAGGGGCGCTTGTCGGCGCTGCGCCAGGCGCTGCCGCAGGGGTGGAAGCTGCGCACGGTGGAGTCGCACAACAACAAGTTCGCGCTGACGGTGGCCGAGCCGGTGAGCTCTGCGCCGCAGCAGCAGGCGCCGCTCGTGCGGCCGAACGAGAACGGCGTGATCCCGGTGCAGCGCGGCGGCGGATCGGGTGGCGTGCCGGAGGCGCCGCAGCCCACGCAGTCGCCGCAGGGCGCCCCTCCGTAGGATCGGCCACCTTGGCGTAGAGTCGAGGCGCGCATGTCCCTCATCCTGGTGGTCGACGACGAGCCTGCGATCCGCGAGAGCCTGGCGTTCGCGCTGGGGCGCGAGGGCTTCGGCGTGGCGCAGGTGGGCACGCTCGCGGAGGCCGCGCGGCTCGCGCCGGACGCGCACCTGGTGCTGCTCGATCTCGTGCTCCCGGACGGCAGCGGGCTCGACTTCCTGCGGCGGCTGCGCGCGGACTCGGACGCGCCGGTGATCGTGTTGACCAGCCGCGACGACGAGACCGATCGCGTGCTGGGCCTGGAGCTGGGCGCGGACGACTACGTGGTCAAGCCGTTCTCGCCGCGCGAGGTCGTGGCCCGCGTGCGCGCGGTGCTGCGGCGCGTGCAGCCCGCGGAGAGCACGGAGACCGAGGCGCTCTCGGGGCCGCTGGGGCTCAACGTGGATGCGCGCAAGCGCCGCGCCGCGGTGGGCGACAAGGAGCTGCACCTCTCGCGGACCGAGTTCGACCTGCTGCACGTGCTGCTGCAGGCGCCCGGCAAGGTGTTCGAGCGGCCGGAGCTGCTCCTGCTGGTGTGGGGCAACGACGTCGTGGTCGGCGATCGCACGGTGGATGTGCACGTGAAGGCGCTGCGCAAGAAGCTGGAGGAGGCGGCGCAGGCGGGCGCGTTGATCGAGACGGTGCGCGGCGTGGGCTACCGGCTGCGGGAGAGCTGACCGATGCTCGACTGGCTCCCCAACCTGCCGCGCGAGCTGGTGCTGGCGCTGGCGGGCACGCTCTTCCTCCTCGGGGTCGCGGCCACGGCGGAGCGCATCCTGCGCGCGCGGCGGCACGGCTACTCGATGCGCCTGCAGATCTTCGTCCCGCTGGCGGCGACGACGCTCGCGCTCTCGTCGATCTTCGCCTTCATCGTCACCGATCGCATGCAGGCGCGGGCGGTGGTGTTCGCGCGGCGGGCGGCCGAGGACGAGGCGCGCGTGCTGTTGGCGCTCTTGCACCGCGATCTCTCGGCCCCCGACGCGACGCTGGAGTCGGCGTGCGCTTCGCTGCAGGCCT
>JAFEBC010000364.1 GCA_018266095.1 Deltaproteobacteria bacterium | reverse complement strand
GATGCCGCATTGAGGCCGCCGCTCCACTGTCCGACTCTTCTCTCGAGGGATCTCGCCATGAAGTTCAAGTACCTCACGCTCGGTTCGCTGCTCCTGGGTGCCGGTGCGCCCGCCTTCGCGCAGACCCCGCCGGCGCCGGTCGCCGAGGTGTCCGCGCCCGCGGCGGCCAACACCTACACGCTGCCCCAGGCCATCGAGGCGGCCCTGCAGAACTCGTCCGACCTGCTCAACGCGCGCCTCACCGCGGAGAGCGCGCTGCAGGACAAGATCCTGGCCCGCTCGGTGGTGCTGCCGCAGCTCAACTTCAACGCCTCGTTCGGGCGCACGCGCGACGGCGGCGGCCAGGTGATCGGCACCTTCACCGATCCGACCACCAACACCACCATCACCCAGGTGGCGCAGACGCAGATCTACGGCAGCTACACCGCCGGCCTGAACCTCTCGTGGAAGGTCTTCGACGGCGGCAAGTGGTGGAACAACCTCGACGCCGCGGACTTCGCCATCGGCTCGCAGAACGCCTCCGCGGAGGAGTCCAAGCTGCAGACCACGTTCCTCGTGGAGCAGGCCTTCTACGCGCTCATGCGCGCCCAGAAGCAGCTCACGGTGCTCACCGACGCGGCCGCCCGCTCGCGCGACCAGGCCGAGTTCACGCAGAAGCTGTTCGAAGGCGGCCGCTCGTCGCAGGCCGACGTGTACGCGGCGCGCGCCAACCGCGACAACGACGAGGTCAACCGCCTCACGCAGGAGGCGCTGGTCGAGTCGTCGCGCTTCGATCTGGCCACGGCGATGGGCCTGGATCCCAGCCAGCCGCTCGCGGTCGTCGAGCCGCCGGGCCTCCTCGCCGAGCCGCGCACGCCGCCGGCCGTGTCCAGCCTCGTCGAGCACGCGCTCAGCACGCGGCCCTCCATCAAGGCGGCCTCGCTCCAGGCCGACGCGCAGCGCAAGTCGGTGCAGGCCTCCAAGGGCGACTACCTGCCGAGCGTCACCCTGAACGCGGGCTACAACCGCGCCTCGCGCGACTTCCCCGACATCGTGTCCGACCCGACGCAGAAGAGCTCCCTGTCGGGCTCGATCAACCTCAACTGGAACCTCTTCGGCGGCTTCGCCACCGACGCCAACGTGGCCAAGGCGCAGCTCCAGCTCCGCCAGCTCGAGAACACGCTGGCGGCCGGGCGGCGCGGCGTGGCGAGCGACGTGGAGAAGGCCTGGGCGAACCTCGTGTCGGCGCGCTCGCGGACCCGCGTGGCGCAGCAGGCCGAGGACACGGCGCGCGAGTCGCTGCGGTTGGCCAAGACGCGGCAGCAGGTCGGCGTGGGCACGCAGCTCGAGGTGCGCGACGCCGAGCTCAAGCTGACGCAGGCCGAGCTGGCACGGCTCAACGCATTGCTCGACGGCCGCGTGCAGGAAGCCGCGCTGCGTCGCGCGACGGGCGACTCCATCTAGGATGGGTGAACGACAGCCGCCAGGGGCGGCCCGGCCGGGAGCCCGGCCGACAGGGAGGGGAGGCTCACTGAGCTTTGCTCGGTGAGGGGAACCGGCAGGTTCCCTAGAAGGCGAACTTTTTATAGCAGGCCCGAAAGCATCAGCCTGCTCTCACGTATTGCCACTTTGTGCGCGGCTCTCGGATTGGCCGCTGGAGCGAACGGATGACGACTGGTCGATGGATCATGGCAGCAATCATCGTGGCGCTGGTCGCCGCGGCGACGGTGCAGGGCCTGAAGCCCAAGCCGCCCCCCGCCGCTGAGGTCGCGACGGCGGTGGCCAAGAAGGGCTCGGTCACGCGCACCGTCACCGCGGCCGGACACCTGCAGGCGGTGTTGACCGTCAAGGTGTCCTCCAACATCACCGGCGACCTCGTGTCCCTGGCGGTGGCCGAGGGTGAGCAGGTCAAGAAGGGCCAGATCCTCGGCCAGATCGACCGCCGCGTGTTCGAGGCCCGCGTGCAGCAGAGCCGCGCCGGCGTGCTCTCGGCCAAGGCGCAGGTCGACCAGACCACGACCAACATCGAGAAGCTCCAGCGCGATCTCGATCGCCTGCAGAAGCTCGTCGATCAGAACCTGGCCTCCGCGGCCGACCTCGACGCGGCCAAGACGGCGCTCGAGATCGAGAAGGGCCGCCTCGCGGGCTACAAGCAGATCGTCCTGCAGAACCAGGGACAGCTCGAGGCGTCGCTGTTCGACCTCTCGCGCACGGCCATCATCGCGCCCATGGCGGGCACCATCCTCGAGCTGGACAAGAAGGTCGGCGAGCGCATCCGCGGCTCGGACTTCTCCGAGGACGTGATCCTGTTGATGGGCGGCATGGACGCGGTCGAGGTCAAGGCCGAGGTCGGCGAGCACGAGGTCGTCGCCATCCACGAGGGCGACGAGGCGATGGTGGACATCGACGCCATCCCGGATCAGCAGTTCAAGGGGCACGTCTCGAACGTGGCCATGAACGCGCAGATCAAGAACCCGGGCACCGACGCCGAGATCACCACCTTCTTCGTGCGCGTGGGCCTCGACAAGCCGCCGCCGGGCGCGCGTCCGGGCATGTCCACGGCGGTCAGCATCGCCACCGCCACCCGCGAGAACGTCATCACCGTGCCCATCCAGGCCATCACCTCGCGCGAGGCCAAGAAGAAGGAAGAGAAGGCAGCGCTCGAGGGCCAGATGCGCGCGGGCAACGACGAGAAGGGCAAGCCGGGCGAGGCGCCGACCACCGCGTCCACGGGCAAGCCCAAGCAGGTCAAGGTCGTCTTCGTGGTCAAGGACGGCAAGGTCGAGATGCGCGAGGTGAAGACGGGCATCGCCAGCCGCACCGACGTGGAGATCCTCGAGGGCATCAACGAGGGCGAGCAGGTGGTCGAGGGTCCGTACCGCGTCCTCGCCCGCGAGCTGCAGGACGGCCAGGCGGTCAAGGTCCAGGAGAAGGAAGGCCAGGGCAAGGGCGGCGACAAGAAGGGCCCTCAGGGCGGCCGTAGCTAGCGCTGATTCTGGAGCCAGCTACGGCCGGCAACGGCCTCACACACTTCGAACACGGAGACTTCCCAGTGGCGCTGATCGAGCTCGACAAGATCGTCAAGACGTATGACCTCGGACTCTCCAAGGTGCACGCGCTGCGCGGCATCAGCGCGAACATCGAGCGCGGCGAGTTCGTGGCCATCGTCGGCCAGTCGGGCTCGGGCAAGTCGACGCTGATGAACATCGTCGGCTGCCTGGATGTGCCGAGCGCGGGCGCATATCGCCTGGGCGGGCGCGACGTGAGCCAGCTCACCGATGACGAGCTCGCGGACGTGCGCAACCTCGAGATCGGCTTCGTGTTCCAGAGCTTCCAGCTCCTGCCGCGCGCGAGCGCGCTGGAGAACGTGGAGCTGCCGCTCATCTACCGCGGCGTCTCGCCCAAGGAGCGACGCGAGCGGGCCCGCGCGGCGCTCGATCGCGTGCAGCTCGGCGATCGCACGCACCACAAGCCGGCCGAGCTCTCGGGCGGCCAGCGTCAGCGCGTGGCTGTCGCGCGCGCGCTGGTCACCGAGCCGAGCCTGCTGCTCGCCGACGAGCCGACCGGCAACCTCGACTCGGCCACGGGCGAGGAGATCGTGCGCCTGTTCCTGCGCCTGCACGCGGCGGGCAACACCATCGTCCTCGTCACGCACGAGCCCAAGCTGGCCGCGCGCTGCCCGCGGGCCATCCGCGTGGTCGACGGCCAGGTCATCGCCGACGGGCCGGGCGAGAAGGTCGCGTTCGAGAACGCCAAGGATCTGGAGAAAGCCGAGGCCGCCGCGCGCGCGATGGCCGCGGCCCAGGACGCCGAGCTGGGAGGACACCGATGAGCGAGGCACTCGCACCCACCCCCGTCGCGATCGCGCAGCCCAAGGAGATCGGGCTCTGGCGCTCGTTCATCCGCTTCTTCCGCGAGTTCAAGGAGTCCGCGGGGCAGGCCGTGTCGGCGCTCTTCCAGCACCGCCTGCGCGCCGGCCTGACCGTCCTCGGCATCGCCATCGGCGTGTTCGTCGTCGTCGGCATCGCCGCGCTCATCGCCGGCTTCGACGAGAGCTTCCCCAACCAGCTCTCCTCGCTCGGACCCAACACGCTCTACGTGAGCTCGCGGCCCTGGTTCTCCAACGGCAACAACTGGTGGAAGTTCCGCAACCGGCCCGCCGTCGGACGCTTCGACTACCGCTCGCTGCAGGCCAACGCCAAGCTGCCCGTGGCCATCGCGCCCATGGCCGGCACGCAGGGCGTGGTCGCGTACCGCGAGAATGAAGTGAAGAACATCCAGATCCGCGGCACGGTCGAGTCCTTCCTCGACACCGGCGGCTGGGCGCTGCGCAAGGGCCGCTTCCTCTCGCAGTTGGACGACGATCTCGGCTCGGACGCGTGCGTCATCGGCGCGGACCTCGAGGAGGCCTTCTTCAAGGGCGGCGAGGCCCTGGGCCAGCCGCTGCGCGTCGGACCGTTCACGCGCTGCACCATCGTCGGCACGCTCGTGCGCAAGGGCAACGCCTTCGGCCAGTCGCAGGACGCGCTCGTCATCCTGCCGCTCTCGTCCCTCGCGCGCTCGTTCGGCACCAAGCGCTCGCTCACCATCGCGGTGATGGCGCCCACGGGCAAGGTCCGCGAGACCGAGGAGGAGGTCATGCAGGTGATGCGCACCGCGCGCCGCCTCGCGCCCGATCAGGACGACAACTTCTCGGTGAACCGGCAGGACAAGATCCTGGAGAACTTCAACCAGACGACCATGATGATGCGCGTGGTGATGGCGCTCATC
>JAFEBC010000363.1 GCA_018266095.1 Deltaproteobacteria bacterium | reverse complement strand
CGTTCGATCCCGAGGAGCTCGCGCGCGAGATCGAGGTGGTGTGCGAGGAGATCAAGCGCTCGCACGATTCGCCCGCGCGGCGGCTGTCCAAGGAGTTGTTCGCGGCGGCGTTCGAGCGGCACCCGTATGGGCGGCCGGTGATCGCGACGCCCGAGAGCGTGCGCTCGCTGTCGCGCGAGAAGATCCTCCGCTTCTACCGGCGCTGGTATCAGGCCGGGAACTGCACGCTGGTGGCGGTGGGCGACGTGCACACCGATGACGTGCTCAACGCGGCCGAGGCGCTGTTCCGCTTCTCGACCCACCCGGGCGTGCCTGCGCTGGCTGCGCCGCTCTCGTTCCTGCCTGCGCCGGCGCGGCCCAAGGAGCCGGAGCGGACGCGCGCGCGGATCCGCGTGCTGGAGGCGCCGCAGCGCGAGGCGTACGTGTCGATCGGCTGGCCCGCGCCGCACCAACATCACGCCGATGTGGCCGCGCTGGACGCGCTCGCGCTGGTGCTCACGCATGGCGAGGCCGCGCGGCTGCACAAGGCCTTGATGCGCACGCGCCGCCTGGTGAGCGACGTGCAGGCGAGCGCGTACACGCCGCGCGATCCGGGCCTGTCGGTGATCTCGATGACGCTGCAGCCGCAGGAGCTGCGCGAGGCAGTCGCGGAGACGCTGCGGCAAGTCGAGCACCTGCGCCATGAGGCGGTGAGCGAGGACGAGCTCGCGATCGCGCGGCACATCCTCGAGAGCGACGCCGTGTACCAGCGCGAGACGGTGCAGGGCCAGGCGCGCAAGCTGGGCTTCTGGGAGTCGGACGGCGGCGGCGTGGAGGCCGAGGCGCGCTACTTCGCCAGGCTCGCGGCGCTCGAGGTGGACGAGCTGCGCGCGGTGGCCGAGCGGCACTTCAAGCCGGAGCAAATGGTGGTCACGGCCATCGTGCCGCAGGGCGCGCTGGCGCAGCATGGGCTCGGGGAGGACGAGCTGCGCCCGGTGATCGAGCGCGTGCAGGCGGAGCCCAGGCCCGCTCCGGTGCAGCGAGTGGTGCGCGAGAGGTCTGCGCGTGCGCCCATGCGCGTGGCGGGCCCGCCGGAGTCGCGGCCGCTCCAGCGCGTGCAGCTCCCGGGCGGCGGCGTGCTCTTGCTCAAGCAGGATCGCGCGGTGCCCTTGTTCGCGCTGCGCGCGGTCTGGAACGGCGGCCTGCGCTTCGAGCGCGAGGAGACCTCGGGCGCGCAGATGATGCTGGCGCGGCTCGTCGCGCAGGGCACGCAGCGGCGCGACGCGGAGCAGCTCTCGCTCGACATGGAGCGCATGGGCGGGCAGCTCGGCGGCAACGCGGGGCGCAACTCGTTCGGCCTCAGGCTCGAGGCGCTCACGCGGCACCAGGACGAGGCCATCGAGCTCTTCGCGGAGGCGCTGTGCGAGCCCGCGTTCGCGCACGATGAAGTGGAGCGCGAGCGCGAGCTGCAGCTCGAGGAGCTGCTCGCGCGCGACGACAATCCGGGCGGCGTGGCGTTCCGGCTCTTCGAGACCACGCTGTGGCGCGCGCACCCGTATCGCCTGGACGTGCTGGGCACGCAGGCGAGCCTGGCAGCGATCACGGCGCAGTCCCTGGCGGCGCAGCGCGAGCGGCTCTATGTGCCCGCGGGCGCGACCATCGCGGCGGTGGGCGACTTCGACGCGGAGCGGCTCGCGCGCGTCCTGACCGAGCGGGTGCGGGCGACGAGCGAGCGGGCGCAGGTTCGTCCCTCGCCAGTGCAGGAGCCGCTCTTGCTCGCGCCGCGCGCCGCGATCCGCACGCTGGAGAAGGCGCAGGCGCACCTCGTCGTCGGCTTCCCCGGGATCACGCTCTCGGATCCGCGCCGGCCCGCGCTGGAGCTGCTCGCGTCGTCCTTGTCGGGCCAGGGCGGCCGGCTCTTCGTCGAGCTCCGCGACAAGCAGTCGCTCGCGTACAGCGTGAGCGCGTTCTCGATGGAGGGCGTCGATCCGGGCGCGTTCGCCATCCACCTCGCCTGCGGGCCGGAGAAGACGGCGCGGGCGCTCGCGGGCATCCGGCGTGAGCTCGCGCGGTGCCGCGACGAGCTGTTGTCAGCCGCGGAGTTGGACAAGGCCAAGACGCACCTCATCGGCGCGCAGGCCATCGGGCTGCAGCGGGCGAGCGCGCGGGCGGCCTTGTTCGCCTTCGACGAGTGTTATGGGCTCGGCGCCGAGGCGAGCCTCGAGTACCCGGCGCAGATCGCGGCCGTCACCGCAGACGCGGTCCGTGAAGCCGCGCGGGAGCTGCTCGAGCCGTCGCGCGAGGTGATCGCGCTCGTGTGTCCAGAGGGCGCGGCGCCCGCCGAGCTGTCCGATCGTGCACGGATCGGCGCAGCTCGTTGAGCGCCGCGATCCCGCGCGTGCGAGAGTGCAGCACGCCTTCCCCGAGGAGAACCGCATGAGCTACACGCTGGTGGTCACTGCGCCCGAAGACGAGCTGGAGGTCCTCGCGGCCGAGCTGTTCGCGCTCGGCGCCGAGGGCGTCGAGCTGCAGGACCACGAGATCATGCTGATGCCGGGCACGCCGCCGCTGCCCGACGGAGGCGGCCGCGCCATCGCGCACTTCGAGAGCAAGGAGGACGCCGTCGAGGCGCGCGAGGCGCTGCTGGAGGCGCTCCCACAGCTCGAGCTGCCGCAGCCCTTGGAGGTGGCGCCGCAGGACTGGAGCACGGCCTGGCGCGCGCACCACAAGGCCATGAAGGTGGGCCCGCGCGCGTGGGTGCATCCGCCCTGGGAGGAGCCCAAGCTCGCGGACGGTGAGCTCGCCATCGCCATCGATCCGGGCATGGCCTTCGGCACCGGGAGCCACCCGACCACGAGCCTGTGCCTCGAGCGCACCGACGAGCTCTTGAAGGAGCGGCCGGGCGCAGACGTGCTCGATGTGGGCACCGGCTCGGGCGTCATCGCCATCCTCGCCGCGCGGCTGCACGCGGGGCGCGTGTGCGGCACCGAGAACGATCCCATCGCGCTCACGGCCGCCAAGGAGGGCGCGCACCTGAACGGCCTGCACGAGGACCGCATCCAGTGGCGGCTCGCGAACTGCGATGATCTCGAGGGCGCGCTCTCGGCGCCGTACGCGATCGTGATCGCGAACATCTTGCTCAACACGCTGGTCGAGCTGGCGCCGCAGATCGCGCGCAAGGTCGCGCCGGGCGGCGTGCTGGTGCTGTCGGG
>JAFEBC010000362.1 GCA_018266095.1 Deltaproteobacteria bacterium | reverse complement strand
TCTGCACCGGCGAGGCCGTGAACGACAACACCCGCGTGGGCGGCGTCTTGGGCTTCACCGTCTGGGTCAGCGACTTGGTGACCGAGCCGCCATCGCTCGTGGCGGTGAGCGTGAAAGTCAGCGTGCTCTGCGGCGTGACCACGATGCTCTTCTTGCTGCTCACGTCGCCGACGCCCTTGTCGATGGTCAGCGTGGTGGCGCCCGATACGTCCCAGCTCAGCGTGACCGGATCACCCGCCAGCGAGGTGGCCGGCGACGAGGTGAAGGAGTTGATCACGGGCGCCTTGGAGCCGCAGGCCCCTGCCAGGACCGCGATGAAAGCGAGTGAAATCGAGTGCTTGAGCTTGCTCACGGCGTGCCTCCGAACTTGTTCAACAGGGCCGCGAGGTCGGCGTCGTCGATCTGGTTCACCGTCCCGGTGAGGTCGTCGATGGGACGGTAGGTGTCGTCCTTGTTCGAGGTGCCGAGCGCAGCCGCCGCGTCGAGCAGGTCGAAGCCGTCGATGCGCAGGTTCAGGTCGGAGTCGCCGTTGCCCCGCACGCCGCCCGTGCTGCCGCCTACGCCCGTGTTGATCTGCCAGAACCCGCGACCATACGTGGCGATGACGATCTTGCCCGTGCGCACGCAGAGGTCGGACACCTTCACGAGGGGCAGGCCGAGGCCGAAGCGGCTGAAGTTCTTGCCGTCGTCCGTCGAGCGGTACAGACCGAAGTTGGTGCCGACGTAGATGGTGTGCGCGTCGTTGGGATCGTACTGGACGACGTTGACGGGCGTGTTCGGCAGCCTCGTCGAGGTGCTCGCCGTGCCGCCCAGGACGCTGGTCCACGACTGGCCGCCGTCCTTGGTCTCGTAGAGGTGGCCCCAGTCGTCGGGGATGGGCGTCGAGACCTCGTTGCCCGTCGTGGTGTCGAAGAGCGAGACGGCGACGGTCCCGACCAGGAAGTGGTTTCCGGTGGTGTCGGACGGATCGAACGCCAGCGACGATGTGCTGCGCACGGCGAGCGTCCGGCCGAGCCCGGGGTTCTGCGCGAGCAACCGCGTGCCTGACCAGGTCACGGCGTTGGACCTGCCGTTCTTGGTCACGAAGACGTTCGCGCCCGAGGCGTACATGCCGTAGATGCCCGAGACCTTGGGGTGGGCGGAGAGGCCGCGCGGGGAGATCGGGTTGCCCGCGGCGTTGACGAAGGTCGAGCCCGCCGCGCCGCCGAAGGGCGTGATGGTCCCGTTGATGATGGACCACGCGTTGCCGGCGGTGGACAGGTAGACGGTGCCGTCCGCGGCGCCGGTCGACTGCGTGAAGGTGAGGAACGAGCGCCCGCCTGGCGAGGCGACGTCCTGCGTGTAGCCGACGAAGAACGGCTTGGCGCCCTGCGTGATGCCGTCCGCGAACCGCACGAAGGTGTCCCCGGCGTCCGACGAGTAGTAGTAGCCGCCGGCGACCGACGCGTAGAGGTCGGAGGGGCCCGAGGCGCTGGCCGCGACGCTCCAGCCCACGCCGATGCCGTCGCCGCCGAGGATCTGGTTGAACGTCGAGGGCCCGCTCGTCGAGGCCGTGGCGCGCAGGCGCGTGCCGTTGTCCTGCAGGCCGCCGACCATCCAGTCCTGAAGGCCCGACGGCCACGAGTCGTGCGCGCAGGCGAGGTTGTAGAGGAGGTGCGAGACGAGGCCGACGTTGGTGGTCGAGACGACCGTGGCCTGGCCGGGCGCCGCGGTGTGCACGTCGTCCGAGCCGAAGAGGCCGCCGTCGCTCCCGAAGTAGAAGCGCGTCTTGCCGTTCGACACCGAGGCGCCGATGGCGTGCATGTCCGCGTGCACGTAGGGCAGGTTCACGTTGATGCCCTTGGGCAGCCAATCGCTCACCACCGACCAGGTGGCGCCGGCGTCGCGGCTGCGGATCACCGCGAGGTTGCCGCCGATGAAGAGCGTGTTCGGATCCTGCGGGTCGACGCCGATGGCCTGGTTGTACCAGGCCTGATCGTGCATCACGTTGAGGTCGTTCTGGTCGTCGTTGGGGTTGGTGGGCCGGTGCGCGCCGTTGACGCCCAGCGCGCGGAAGGTCACGCCGCCGTCGTCGGTGCGGTAGGTGTCCGCGGTGGCGCTCGAGGAGTCGTCGTTGTTGGCGCAGACCATGTACGCGCGGGCCGAGGCCGGATCAGCGGTCGTGCTCGGCGCGGACGCGATGGTGCAGCGCCCGAGGCCCGAGGCCTTGGTCGAGGTCGCGTTGATGGCGCTGCGAACGTCGGTCCAGGTGACGCCGCCGTCGGTCGAGCGCCACACACCGGCCACGCCCGCCGTCGCGGTGTCGCGGCCGCTGACGAGCCACACGTTGCCGCCGAGCCACGCGATCGACCACGTCTCCAAGAGGACCGTGGACGCGAAGCCCGGCAGCGTCGCCTGCTTGAAGAGCGGGAGGCCGTTCTGGCCGGCCGAGTTCGGATCGGAGATGAAGAGGCCGACGTCCGACGCCACGAACACGCGGGCGCTGTTGGCCGGATCGACCTTGATGTCGCGGATGGACGCGGTGGCGAGCGAGGAGGTGCCCGAGGTGAACGCGGGGAGCGCCGGGCCGACCCAGGTGGCGCCGCCGTCGGTCGACTGGAAGATGCCGGTGGCGCTGACGTCGAAGGGGTCGCCGAGGCCGAGCCAGAGGATGTCCGGGTTCATCGGGTCCATGGCCAGCGAGCCGATCGAGGTGTTGCCGATGGTGTCGCTGATGGGTGCCCAGTGCGCCGCGCCGTCCACGGTCTTCCACACGCCGCCGCCGGACGTGGCCATGTAGATGATGTCGGGGTTCGAGGGATGCACGAGGATCTTGCGGGCGCGCCCCGAATCGACGTCGTGGTAGGTGACGCCGTTCTCGCTGAAGTCCGAGCGGCTGGGGCCGACGTTGAGCCACACGTTGCCCGGCACGTGCGCGGCCTGCAGAGCGGTCTGGAACGTCCAGGCGCCGGGCGCGGGCGTGCCGATGCGATCGCGCTCCTTGCGCGCCAACTGGAGCTCGCGGGCGTACCACGAGCGGGGGACGACGCCCTCTTGCCGCTCGAGCATGGCCCGGCGGCGCGCGGCGGGGTCGTCGGGATCCACGCTGCCGTGACCCTCGAGCCCGGCGCCGGTGCTGCTCGGACGTCCCGCGCGCTCGCGCTCTTCCTCTTCGTCGTCGTCCCACAGGCCGGCGTGGGCAGTGGTCGCCAACAAGCAGGCGGCCACGAACACCCGCAGGGCGGACGTCCGGACAGTTCCAGGCAGCATCAAGAGACTCCTCGACCGCATAGGTTCGGGCGCACACTTGCCCTCCCTGCGTCCGTTGCGCAAGCCGTTCGTGCGGTGCGCGTTCTCATCTGGCTCTCATGTAGCACGGGCTCATCCGACCCAGACGGTCTTGAGGTTGACGAATTCACGGATGCCGGCCTGCGACAGCTCCCGGCCGAAGCCCGAGGCCTTGACGCCGCCGAACGGCAAGCGGGCGTCACTCTTGACCATTCCGTTGAAGAAGACGCACCCGGCCTCCAGCTCGATCGAGAGCCGCTCCATCTCGGCGGCGTCGTTGGTGAACGCGCACGACCCCAGGCCGAAGCGCGTCTCGTTGGCCACCGCGATCGCCTCATCGAGCGACTTCACGCGCAGGAGCGTGGCCACCGGCCCGAACAGCTCTTCCTCGCGCGCGGGCGTGCCGCGGGGCGGCTCGGCGAGGACGGTGGGCGGATAGAAGAACCCGGGTCCCACAGGCTCGACGCCTCCGCAGAGCAGCTCGCCGCCGGCCTCGTGCGTGACCCTCACCTGCCGGTGCAGCTCGCTGCGCGCCGCCGCAGAGATGAGCGGCCCGAGCTGCGAGGAGTTGTCGCGCGGATCGCCCAGGGTCAGCGCCTTCATGCGAGCGACGAAGCCGGTCTTGAAGGTGTCCCAGACGGCCTCGTGGACGATGAAGCGCTTGGCCGCGATGCAGCTCTCGCCGTTGTTCTGCACCCGCGCCGCCACCGCGACGTCGATGGCCTTGGGCAGCTCAGCCGAGGGCAGGACGATGAAGGGATCGCTGCCGCCCAATTCGAGCACGACGGGCTTCAAGGCCTTGCCGGTGCTGGCCGCGAGCGAGCGCCCGGCCCGCTCGGAGCCGGTGAGCGTGGCGGCCGCGACGCGCGGATCGTCGACCACCAGCGGAATCGACTCGACGCCGATGAACAGGTTCTGGAAGCAGCCCTCTGGAAAGCCCGCGTCGCGGAAGAGCGCCTCCAAGGCCAGCGCGCACTGCGGCACTTGCGGCGCGTGCTTGAGCAGCCCCACGTTCCCGGCCATGAGCGCGGGCGCGGCGAAGCGCACCACTTGCCAGAGCGCGAAGTTCCACGGCATCACCGCCAGCACCGGCCCGAGCGGATCACAGCGGACGTACGAGCGCGTGGCGTCGCTCGCGATCGACTCCGGCGCGAGGTAGCGCTCGGTGTTCTCGGCGAAGTGGCGCAGCGTGAACGCGCACTTCTCCACCTCGGCGCGGGCCGCGGTCAGGAGCTTGCCCATCTCCAGGGTCATCGTGTCCGCGAGCGTGTCCTTGCGCGCGTCGAGCAGCGCCGCGGCCCGCAGCATCAGCGCCCGCCGGTGCTCGAAGGTGGTCTTGCGCCACTCGGTGAACGTCGCATGCGCGCGTGCCAGGCGCGCCTCGAGCTCGGCGGGCGTGAGCAGGGTGAAGCTCGCGACGCGCTCGCCGGTCGTGGGGTTCTGGGTGACGAAGGGAGTGTCCATGGGAGGCAGGAAGATAGTGCCGGCGCGCCTGCTTGGCACGCGGGGATGCGTGTGGGTGTGCGCGCCGTTGCGCAGTGATTGCGGATGTTTGCGTCGTCAGTGGAAGTCCCTCCCCTGCGTGTCCGCGCCGATGCCGTGCAGCGCCCAGAAGCGATCGCCCTTCACGTTGAAGGTGCCGTCGCGCGCCTCGAGCCTGCCCTCGACCACGAGCAGCGCGCTGGAGAGGACGATCTTGCGGTTCTGTTCGTACACCTCGGGCTCGATGATGACGTTGGCGATGCCGGTCTCGTCCTCGAGCGAGAGGAAGACGAAGCCCTTCGCTGTGCCGGGCCGCTGACGCACGATGCACAGGCCGCCCACGCGGATGCGGCGTCCGCTGGGCGTCGACTTCACCTCGCGCGCGGTGACCACGCGGCCCTTGGAGAGCTTGTCGCGCAGGTGCGCCACCGGGTGCCGGCCGACGGTGAGCCCCGTGCCGCGCAGGTCGGCGGCGGTGCGCTCGAGCGCGGTCATCTCGGGGAGCGGCGAGAGCTCCTCGGCCTGACCTGTGGGCACGCGCGCGGCTGTGCGCGGCTCTGCGTGCGAACTCCTGCGCGGCTCTGCGTGCGAGCCCGGCGGGCGCGGCGTGTCCGGCTCGTGCGCAGGCTGCGGCGCTGGCGGACGCGGGCCCTGCTGCTGCGCCTCGTGCGCGAAGGCGCGCATGGCCTGTTTGGTCTGCTCGCGCGGGTGTCCGTGGAGCTGCTCGAACGGCTCGGTGAGCGCGGGCGTGTAGCGGCTCGCCTGAGAAAATCTGCGCGCCGCATCGTCGAAGAACTCGGCCGCGCGCAGCGCCTCCGCGGCGCCCTCGGACGGCGACGGCGCATACGGTGACTGCGCGACCTGCTCGCCCCCTCGCGGCTCGCTCCCTTGCGGCTCGCCCCCCTGCAGCTCGCCCCCCTGCAGCTCGCTCCCTCGCGGCTGGCTCCCTCGCGGCACGCCTTCCTTCGGCACGCTCCGCTCCGCGTCCGCCCGCACGTCCGACCACGCGTCGCCCCACCGCCGTCCGTTGGCCATCTCTGCCTCCTCGCCTTCCAGCTCCGCCAGGAGGCCCGGGCCCCTGCGGATCATCGCCTCGGCCTGCCAGAGCGCCGCCCGCCGCGTCGGGTTCACGCGGTCGCCCTTGTGCATGGGCAGGCCCGCGAGCGCGCCGATCTCGGCCAGCGTGGTGAGCTCCTCGCGCTTCATGGACACGCGCGCCGCGAGGTCGCCGATGCTCGCGAACCGCGCCCGCAAGCGCTCGTCCACCAGCGCCTGGGCCACGGGCTGCCGGAAGCCGGCCACGTAGCGCAGCCCCAGGCGCACGCAGAGCTCGCCCTCGGCCTCCTTGCGCTCGAGCGTGCACAGCCACTCGGACCGCGTGACGTCGATGGGCAGGACGCGCACCCCGTGCCGCTGCGCGTCCTTCACCAGCGTGGCGGGGCTGTAGAAGCCCATCGGGTAGCAGTTGAGCATCGCGCACAAGAACGCCTGCGGATGGTGCGCGCGCAGGTACGCGCTGGCGTAGACGATGAGCGCGAAGCTCGCGGCGTGGCTCTCGGGGAAGCCGTAGAGCGCGAACGATTGGATGCCGCGGACGATCTCGTCCTGGCCCTTCTGCGGGATGCCATTGCGGGTCATGCCGTCGCGCAGCCGCGACTCCATCTGCTTCATCTTCTCCACCGAGCGCTTGCTGCCCATCGCGCGCCGCAGCTCGTCGGCCTCGCCGCCGGAGAAGCCCGCGGCCTCCATGGAGATGCGCATGAGCTGCTCCTGGAACAGAGGGACGCCCAGCGTGCGCTTCAAGATGTGTTCGAGCCGCGGGTCCGGGTACGTCACTGGCTGACGTCCCATGCGCCGCTCGAGATACGGGCTCACCATCTGGCCCACGATGGGGCCGGGGCGGATGATCGCGACCTCCACCACGATGTCGTAGAAGGCCGTGGGCTTCATGCGCGGCAGCGTGGCCATCTGCGCGCGCGACTCGACCTGGAACACGCCCACGGTGTCGGCGGCCTGCAGCATGGAATAGACGAGCGGATCGCCCGCGGGGAGCTGCGCGAGATCGACCTCGACGCCCTCGTGCGTGCGCACGAGCGGCACCGCCTGCTCAAGGACGGCCATCATGCCCAGGCCGAGGAGGTCGACCTTGATGATGCCGAGGTCGGCGCAGTCGTCCTTGTCCCACTGCACCACGGTGCGGCCCGGCATCGACGCGGGCTCGAGCGGGACGATCTGGTCGAGCCGGCCCTGCGCGATGACCATGCCGCCCGAGTGCTGGCCGAGGTGGCGCGGGAGGCCCTCGATCTGCGAGCAGAGGTCCAGGTAGAGCCGCACGCGGCGGTCGCCGATGGCAAAGCCGGCCTCGGCGGCGCGGGCGTCGAGCGTGTCTTGGTCGCTCTTGAACTCGAAGTACGGGAGGAGCTTGCTCATGCGGTCAAGCTCGCTCTCGGGCATGCCCAGGACCTTGCCGATCTCGCGGGACGAGCTGCGCGCGCGATACGTGATGACGTTGGCGGTCATGGCCGCGCCCGAGGCGCCGAAGCGCTGGTAGACGTGCTGGATGACCTTCTCGCGCTGGTCGCCGGAGGGCAGGTCGATGTCGATGTCGGGCCAGGTCTTGAAGCCGTTCGAGTCCTTGCGCTCCTCGGAGA
>JAFEBC010000361.1 GCA_018266095.1 Deltaproteobacteria bacterium | reverse complement strand
TGGAGTTCGAGGCAGCACCTGTTCCCGATGTCCTCGGTCAAGGCCGCCACGAGGCCGTCCCTCCAGCCCCCCGGTGTCGCCGAGATGAGGCAGCGGTCGCTCATGTTCTTGATGCCGATGAGGTTGACCGCGTTCTTCTCCGACAGCCAGGTGCCGCCCTTCTTCTCGACGATGGCCTTGAGCGCGTCGTAGCGGCCCGCGGGATCGAGCGGCAACAGCGCGCCCGAGAGCTTCTCGCCCGGCGCCGCGTGATCGCCCGGGTGCGCGCTCATGTTCGTCGCCACGCCGAGGTCGTCGATGTGCTGCCAGCCCGCGAACTTCTCGGGCACGTCCTTGGCGTGGATGATCTGCACCGCGCCGTCGTTCGGCCCGCCCGGCACGGGACCGAGCAAGCGCCCGCCGCCCAGGTTGATGAACGGCACCTGCTGCGGCTTGGTGTCGTGATCGCCCGACCCGTACCACGCGAGATCGCCCGGCAGGATGTGCTCGGGCGGCGCGTCCACGGTGCCACCGCACTGCGCCCAGTAGTGCGCGAGGTGATCGGCGTCGAGATCCTCGTCCTTCGAGTCCGCCATCAAGCCCACGCGCTTGAGGCACAGGCCGATGAGGCCCGGCCCGTCCACGCCTTCGTTGGGCTTGTTCGAGCCCTTCTTGTACGGCGCGCCGATGAAGTTCATCGCGTCGCGGATGAAGTCGTCGCGCTTGCCCTCGGCCATGGGCGCGGGCAGGTCGCCCGGCTTGGGCGGCGTGGGCACCGGATCGCCCGGACGGCGCAAGGAGAACGCGATGCGTCCGCCGCGCTTGCCGACGGCCACCTTCATGACGTTGTCGCTCACGCGGATGGGCGCGGGCAGATCGACCATGTCCTGCGTCGTCTGCTGGCTCATCGGTTGCGGCGGAGGTGCCGAGGGCGCGACCGGCGGCGTGCCGCCACCCGACGGCGCAGGCGTACCACCGCCGCTCGCAGACGCAGGCGTCGAAGGTGCAGGCGGAGGAGGCGTCGGTGCCGCAGGCGTGCTGCCGCCACCCGAGGGCGCAGGCGTGTCACCACCCGCGGGCGCAGGCGTCCCGCCACCACCCGCCGCGAAGCCCGGCGTGGGATTGGTCGGCGGCTTGTACGTCGGCCCGCTGACCGGGTCGCCCAGCTCGATGTCCGCGTAGCGGATGAGCTTGTCCCAGTCGATCACCGGCCCGATGTCCGCGCGGTTCGCCGGGTTCGTCTGCACGTGCGTGATGAGGCCCTTCCACTTCGTGCGCACGGCCTTGTCGACCGGATCGTACCGCTGCGCATCCGGCAGGATCACGCGCGGGATCTGGAACTTGTGCGCCAGCGCCTTGATGAGCCGCGCCACGCCCAGGTACTGCGCCTCCGTGAACGCCGCCCAGTACTTGATGTACGCGCGCGATGGCCAGGTGGTCTCCATGTACACGCCCTTGTCATCGAGCGTGCAGTACGTGTCCTTGGTCCACCCCGCGAGGTTGTTCCCGTTCTTGGTCAGCGGCCCGATGTTGTCGATCTCGATGCCGATCGAGTTCGGGCTCCAGTCGTTCGCGTGCCACGCCAGCATCTCCGGCGGCACGCACTCGTACGCGTTGCCGTCGCGGCCGAGCAGGTAGTTCGCGCTCACGGCCCCGTTGCCGCCCATGAGGTCAGCGAAGTTCCCGTAGCCCGCCGTCACGTGCAGCATGATGGCCGTGCGCGGGACCGACGTCGCGAACTGGTACTTCTTCGGATCGATGCCCGTGCGCTTCACCACGCGGACATCGAGCGGCGACTCGCCCGGGATCTCGTACTGCTTGAGCTCGTAGGAGACGTCCGTTCCGGGCATGACCTTGCCCGGAGGCGCCTCCCCGCGCTTCTGCCACATCGCGTCGACCTTGTCCCAACGCATGCCGATGAGCCTCCAGAACTAAGTCGCTGCGTACGCGCCGAGAAGCTCCACGAGGGTGGCCTTCTCCTTGAGACGAATCTTCGTGCCCGGCGCGACCGGGCCCAGCGGAACCGAGTTGGCCACGAACGCGACCATCACCACCGGATCGTAGCCGAGCTTGGGCAGGTCGAGCTTCCAGGCCGTCTCGTACGACGGCCCGACGATGCGGCCCTTGCCCTTGAACTCGTCCGCCTTCACGTTCGCGGTCGGATACGCCGCGTTGGACGTGCACGTCGCCGACGGCCCGCGATCCTCCTGCGAGCAGACGACCATCTTCCCGTTCTTGGGGTTGATGAGCAGCACGTTGAGCTGCTTGTCGCGGCCCGAGTGCTTGTACGGATAGCCGTTGCCCGAGATGCGCATCGGCAAGGCCACGTACCAGCGCTCGCGCTCCTCGGCGTTGTCGCCCGTCACCGGCTCGGCCATGAAGCAGTGGCTCTTGTCGTGACCGGCCGTGCCGCACGCACCGAGCGCGCCGCCGCACGACTTCACCTTGTTCGACGGCGTGCCGAGCTGGACGGCCGTCTTGCACGGCGAGTAGCTCGCGTTGTGGCACGAGCCGATGTTGTTCTGGCGGATGCTCTCGTTGCACCCGTTCTTCAGGCCGCCCGGCGTCACGCCGTCCTTGCAGTGGAACGCGCAGATACCCACCGAGATGCCGTTGTTGGCGTGCCACGAGAGCTGCTCGCCCTGCGCCCAGAGCGAATCCGGGGCGTCAGGGTAGATGGCCTTGGTGCGCTGCTTCTGGTGCTCAAGCGCGTCGGCCGGCGACATGTGGACCTCGGCCGTCGTCGCCAGGTGCAGCTCCAGCGCGGTGGCGCCCACGTAGATCTTGTCGTTCCCGTCGCAGATGAAGTTCGCGGCGAGCTCAGGCGCGAACTCGTGCACCGACTTGGTGGCCGGCGCCGACTTGTCCCAGAGCGTGAGCTTGTCGATGGTGCCGTTGCGATCGATCGACGTGTACGCGACGATCTCCGGCCCATCCGCCTTCACCGGCACGGGCGCCGGCCCCGGATCCTCGACCTTGTTGTCGGCGTAGCAGGTCACCGACTGGCCGCGGAGCGCGAACTCCTTGTCGCCCGACTTGATCTTCGGATAGACGGGCTTGGGCGTGTTGAGGAAGCCCTGATCCTGCGTCAGCGTGTGCGGATCGAAGGCCACCGAGAAGCCGCCCGCGGCCGTCTTCACCTTGTCGGTGCAGAGGACCTTGTCGTGCTCCGGCGCGGCCTGCGCCAGCATCACCACCCACGTCACCTCGAGCTCGGTGCCGTCGGCGATGTTGAGCGCGCGGCCCGAGAACACCGGGTGGTCTGTGAGGTGCGCGATGCGGTCCGACCACGAGCCGACGATGAGCGGATCCTTCGAGTCGCCGCCGTGCTCGTCGCGCGGCGCCGGCGTGATCGCGCCCGCGCCGTCGTAGATGGTCCAGAAGTAGCAAATCTGGCCCTTGTAGCTGGCCTCGGCGCCCTCGAACTTTCCGTCCTCGCGGCGGAACACGAAGCGCTCGATGTCGATGAACTCGTCCTTGCCGATGTCGGGGCCCTTGGCGCCCTTCGGCTTGTGGAGCTCGTCGTCCCAGTCGGCCTGCGTGGGGATGTTGCCCGTGGTCTTCACGCGCAGGCCCAGGCGCGGCGCCGGCACGACGTCGGTGCCGTTCGTCGTCTGCTGGCCCACGGACGAGCCCGGCATCAGGCCCTGCGGCGAGCCCGTCTCGTTGACGGTGTTGTAGAGCTGACCGCCGTCCATCGCGTCCTTGGCGACCTCGACCTCGATGGTCTTGCCCGCCGCGTCCTCGAGGCGCACCAGGATCTCGCCCGACGAGTCCGTCATCGCCTGCGCGATCTGGTTGCCGTCCGCGCGCACGGTGACGTTCACGCCCGCGAGCGGACCCTTCGCGTCCGCGACGATGATGGTGATGTCCTGTCCCGGGTGGAGGTGGTCGGGATCGGACGCGTCGGTGCCGATGCTCGGATCGTCGTGGTCCTGCTTCACCGACACCGTCGACATCAGGCGCAGCGCCGTGGCCGGGTGCACCCAGTGCGCGTTGCCGTCGGTGGGGAAGTCCTCGGCCGACGACAGGTCGTCCCAGAAGCGGAAGAGCT
>JAFEBC010000360.1 GCA_018266095.1 Deltaproteobacteria bacterium | reverse complement strand
CACGAGGCCGAAGATGATGGTGGCGATGGGGAAGCCGCTCGCCAGGTCGATGTAGCGGTCGGCGCGCGTGGCCATGCGCGGGATGAGGTCGGGGTCGTGGTAGTCGATCCACAAGAGCGCGAAGCCGTTGAGGATGAAGCCACCCACCGCGACCCAGCGCGTGCGCCCGGACAGCAGGAGGACGAGCAGCGTGGAGACGAAGGCGATCCACTGCGTCGTCGCGCCGTCCGCGCCGCCGTCGGTGAACCAGGAGATGTTGGCCACCCCGACCAGGAGCAGGGAGAACGCGATCGGGTGCCGCTTTCCCTTGCGCGCGAACCAATGGAGCACGCCCGAGACGGCGCTGAAGGCGACCAGCGCGAGCGTCTGCGCGGGCGTGATCCCGAGCGCGAGGTTGACGGGGACGGCGGAGATCATCGGCGCGACGGCCGCGATCAACGTCATCCAGGAGTAGAGCCGCTCTTCGACGCCGGCGGCTTGGGGCTGCGGATTCAGCATCACTGGAAAACATCGGTCGTTGTGGGCTGGGCTGAATGTTCGCAGACCAGCCGAAGTGTGGGCGGCCAGGGGATCCCAGCCGCAGGCGTGCGACACCGGCGCACGCGGACCTACCCGCGCGTGGAGTGGACGACGGCGCTGGCTGAAGGGAGGGAGTGGAGCCGACAACGTGATTTGAACACGTGACCTGCTGATTACGAATCCTCGCTGGCCGAGCTGCGCTCGAGCTGCGCTCGCCTCAATGCGGCGGCGCAGCGGGCCGAGCGCCAGGTGAGGGCACTGCAAGAGCAGATCGGGGAGGTTGCCGCCGAGCGCGACGCGGAGAAACTGAAGGCGGCGCAGCTCCGGGGCGAGGCCGTGCAGCTCCGGGCCGAGTTGGACGAGTCCAAGCGCGAAGGGCTCATGGCGGTCGCGTTCGCGGGGTTGGGCCATGGATTCTAGGGCCCACCCACTCACGGGCACCTGCCCGTTCTGTCTCCGTCGCATCGGCCTCGTGGCCTCTGAGGTCGAGATCGAGCGCAAGACCCTCGACAGGCACTTTGTCTCGGGCGTGCAGTGCGCAGGCTCGGGGCGTGCTCAAGCCCTCCAGTGCGACAAGTGCGACACCATCGCCTCGAAGGCTAACGGATTCGTCTACAACGCGAAGGTCGCGGGCGCTCACTTCAAGCGACTGGCGTCGAACCCGACCAAGGCTGTGACTTGCGGGCACTGGAAGATTGCGGCGCTCGCGCTGGCTCTCTTCCTCGGTGCGTGCGGAGGGTCCGAGGTCCAGGCGTCGCCCGAGATCGAGGCGTGCTGCCCTGGCGCGGTGCTTGTTGAGGAGCTGCAAGGCGCGACCGAGTGCCTGTGCCCGAATCAGACGATCGTGCTGTGGGTCGGGCCGGTTGTCTGCGACGAGCTGCGCGCGCGCTTCGAGGAGGACTGCCGATGATGAGCCACGGTCCTTTCGACCAATATGGATGGTGGCCCGGGCCTGAGGCCGACGCCGTGCGGAAGGTTCGCAGGGAGAGAGCGAAGTCTCATCGCATCGGGACACGCGCTCCCCCGTGCGAACTTCCGTTCACGCATCACGTCTGGGCAAGCGGGCGGCCCTGCCATTATTGCGGCACCACGATCGAGGAAGCCCGGTGGGGCCGGCTATGAGCGCCGCCCGCGAGTTGCGCGCGTTGCGCGAGACACAAGCACAGACGCTCGAAATGGTGCGGCAGCTCGTGGCCGCAGTCGCGCAGCTCGCGCAGGTTCAGGCAACGACGGCGGCTAGCCAGGCTGGGAGCCGCCGTCCGTTGTCGGACAAGGGAAGCGCGCGCCGAATGCGCAAGCTCCGGGCGTCACGCAAGGCGTCACCTGTGACGCCACCTGTGACACCTCCCGAGAGCACCCCGAGAGTGAAAGAGGCCCCGTCACTCAAGCCGTCACCTGTGACGCCGGTTGTGACGCTCAAGCCCGCGCAAGAGCCCGTGCGCGTACACGTAGGCGCGCGAAAAGCTCTTGAGAAGCAAGAGAAGCAGAGAGGCGAAAAGCAGCGTTCCCCCTCTGGGGCATCCTCGGCTGACTACTGGAAACTGCGAGAGGCGTGGGAGCGCCTGGTGCCCGGCTGGCGCTGGAAGTCCAAGAGGGACGGACCTCTCGCTCAAGACATCCTCCGAGCGGCGCCGAGCGTTGACGCCGCCGTCGCCGCGGCTGGCGAGCTGGCGCGGCGCTTTGCTCGGGCTCGCCCCGACGACTTCGACCGGCTGCGCGGCCTCAGTCTGCGCACGCTGCGCGACCGGCTGGCCGAGCTGCTCCCGCCCGATGTGCTGCTCTCGCCTCCAGGCCAGACCGAAAAGCCGAGAGCATGGACGGACGCCGAGCGCGACGCCTGGAAGGCTGACGCCGACGCAGAGGCGCAGCGCCTCAAGGCCGAGCGCGAGCAGCGCCGCCGAGACAATCCACCGAAGGGCGGACGGCTCATCGTCGAGCCACCCAAGGTCGCGCCCGCCGCGATCGGCGAGCTGGTCAAGCGCCTGTCGAGGGCCGCATCGTGAAGCCTCAGCGCATCCACCGCTGGGTGTCTCTCAAGACCGTCGCGGGCCGCGTCGAGCTGTCGGTCAAGACCGTGCGGCTCTACTGT
>JAFEBC010000035.1 GCA_018266095.1 Deltaproteobacteria bacterium | reverse complement strand
GAGCTTCTGCACCGCCTCGGCCTCCTCGCGCGAGAAGCGCAGGCGCGAGTAGCCCAACAGGCCGGCGTCGCGGGCCGCGCGCACCACCTCGTTGGACGCGAGCAGCTCCACCTTCTGGCCCGGCTTCTTCACCCGCTCGTCGTCGGCCGCGTAGACCGGATCGGCGATCACCGCGATCGACGGCGCCGCCACCGCGCGCTTCTCCTCGCTGCGCCGCAGCTCGGCCAGCACCGCCGCCGAGGGCAGGCTGACGATCTCGTGCGCCGCCGCGAGCGGCCTCTTGCCCACCGGATCCGGCAGCGCCGCGAACGGCACGAGGCGCAGCGCTCCGTCGGCCACCACCACGAGGCGCTTCTTGCCCAAGGCCTTCGCGAAGGGCGTGAGGATCGTGTCCGCGAGCAGCCTCGCCTGCCTGGCGGCCTCGGCGTCGGCCTTGTCCAGCCGCGCGCGCCGCAGGGCCACCGTCGCGTCGGCCACCGTGGAGTTGCGCGCCGTCAGCGCCTCGTGCAGCGCCCGCGCCTGCGCCTCGATGGCCTCGCGCCCCGGCAGGGTCACGCTGGTCAGCCCGTCCGCGGACACGAGCCACGCGAACGACGCGCGCTCGCCCAGCGTCAGCTCCAGGAGCACCGTGTCCGCGCCCAGCTCCTTCTGCAGCGAGGCCAGCGTCACCTCCGGCGGCAGCGTCACGGCCGCATAGCGCGGGCTCGCGGTGAGGATCTTGGCCTCCAGCTCGCGCTCGTCGTTGAGCACCGCCTGCAGCTCGTCGGGATCGGGCGGCTGCACGAGCCGCGAGGTCAGCGCGCTCACCCGCTTGAACTCCAGCGCGTTGGCCCGCCGCGAGAGCTCGGCCCGCTGCTTGAGCAGCTCGACCGGCGCGTCCTGCCGCAGGCCCGCGCGCGCGTGTCCCAGGCTCTCCAAGAGGCCGCGTGCCCGGGCCCGCTCGTTGGCCAGGAGCGCCTGCTCGTCGAAGCGGCCGTCCGGCTTCTGCGCGTGCCGCCGCATGAGCAGCTCGATCCACAGCTCGTACGCGCCCTGCGTGGTGGCGCGCCACAGGGCCCGCAGCTCCGGGCTGTCGATGAGCCCGCGCAGCGACTCGAACTGCTCGATGGCCTTCGCCACGTTCTGCAGGGCCAGCTCGTCCTTGCCCTGCGCGTGCTGCGCCCGGGCCAGCTCGTGCAGCGCGTTGCCCTCGCCCAGCCGCGCGCCGCCGCCCTGATACAGCGGCAACGCGCCCGCCGCCGCCTTCTCGGCCTCATCGAACTTCCGCAGCGCGAACTGCTCGCGCGACTCGAGCAGCAGCGTGTCCGCGACGAGCTGCTTGTTGCCGAGCTCGGTGGCGATCTGCATCGCCAGCTCGTACCTCGCCAGCGCGCCCGCGTGGTCGCCCTGCGTGCTCAGCGCGCGCCCGATGCTGTTCTGCACCTTGGCCTCGCCCGGCCTGTCCTGCAGCGCGATGCGCGCCGTCCGCGCCTCCTCCAGGGACCTCACCGCGCCCGCCGCGTCGCCCGCCGCGAGCTGGAGCTGGCCCGACAGCTCGAGGTTCGTGGCCAGCACGCCCTGGTTCTTGAGCCGCCGCGCGATGGTCAGCGCCTCATCACACAGCCGCCGCGCGTTCTCCAGGTCGCCCAGCTCCAGGTGGATGCGCGCCATCCCGTGCAGCGAGGTGGCCGCCGCGACGCCCTGCGGATTGCGCTGCTCGTCGCGCGCGTGATCGAGCGCGAGGTCGTAGTTCGCGAGCGCCTGCTGGAACGCGCCCGCCTCCGTCTGCAGCCTGGCCATCGCGTTCCACGTCATGATGCGCCCGAGCTGATCGAAGTGCCGCGTGTGGATCGGCAGCACTTGCTCCCAGAGCGCGAGCGCCTTCTCCGGCTCGCCCAGCGCGGCCCAGGCCTGGCCCAGGTAGTACATCGTGTACGCCTCGCCGTCGGTGTCGCCCGACTCGCGGCGCATCTTGAGCACGCGCTCGAACATGTCCTTGGCCAGGAGCGGATTGGCCCACGCCAGCTCCACGCGCGCCATGTTGTGGCTGCAGGTCGCCTCGAACTTCTGGTCGCCGCGCACGTGCGAGAGGTTGCGCGCCACCTCGAAGTCGTCGTGCGCGAGCTGGTACTCGTTGAGCGTCATGTGCATCTGGCCGCGCCGGTTGGTGCTCTCGGCCTCGCGCCGCCAATCGCCCGACTTGTTGTAGAGCGCCATGGCCGTGGTGAAGAGATCGAGGGCCTTGCGCGTGGACGCCTGGTCTTGCTTGCGGCGCTGTACGTTGGCCTCGCGGAAGGTCAGGTCGGCCTTCACCCAATCGTCGTCACCGGGCCTGGCCGCGCGCGCTTCGTCGAGCGTGATGACCACCGGCCCCTGGTACTCGGGCGGCCCCAGGTTGCGCACGACCAGCTTGTAGACGCCCGCGGGCCCGCCGAGCGTGGCGATGTACTCGGTGCCGCCAGTGCCCGTCTCGTCGGTCCAGTCGAGCTCCTTGTCGTCTGGCCCGTCGAGCGACACGCGCACGCCGGCCTCGCCCTGGTCCACGCGCAGCCGCGCGAAGCCGCCTTGCGGGAGCGTGAAGGCGTAGCGCTCCGCGGTGCCGCCCTGCGTGGGGCGCGAGAGGGGCTTGCCGACTTCGAGCTGGAGGAGCGGCCCGTCGGCGCGCCCGGCGGTGGCGATGGCCAGCAGCGAGGCGCAGACGAGCGAGCGCGAGGGCATGTGTGGAAGTGTACGCGAGGCGCGACCCTGCGTGCTACCGTCGAGAACGAGGAGCCCTCTTCGCCATGTCCGACGCCACGCAGTCCCTCTCGCTGGACCGCGCACCCGCGGACTTCGCGCCCGCCGAGGCGATGCTCTTCCTCGTGCTCCAGGGCGACGAGCTGCAGGCCCCGTCCCTGCGCATCCGCCTGGGCGGCCTGACCTCGCTCGCCATCGGCCGCGGCGAGGCGCAGGAGACGCGCGAGGACGGCGCGAGCCTGAGGCTCTCGCTCCCGGACGCGAAGGTGTCGACCACGCACTGCGCGCTCGTGCCCTCGGCCGAGGGCCTGCGGCTCGAGGACAAGTCGTCCAAGAACGGCAGCTTCGTGAACGGCCGCGAGGTGAAGAGCGCGCTCCTCGCCGACGGCGACGTGATCGAGCTGGGCCGCACCTTCCTCGTCTATCGGCAGCGGTGCAGCGCGCGCACGGGCGAGCCGCGGGTGGTGCGCGCGTCGAGCGATGCGGCGGCCCTGGGGCTGACCTCGCTCGTGCCGGCGCTGGCGGTGGAGCTGCAGAAGCTGCGCGACGTGAGCCGGTCGTCGGTGCCCGTGATCGTCCACGGCGAGACCGGCACCGGGAAGGAATTGATCGCCGCCGGCGTGCACGCGCACTCGGGCCGGAGCGGGCCGTTCGTGGCCGTGAACTGCGGCAGCCTGCAGCCGGACCTGCTCGCGGCGGAGCTGTTCGGGCACAAGAAGGGCGCGTTCTCGGGCGCGGTCGAGGAGCGGCCGGGCCTCGTGCGCGCGGCCGATCGCGGGACGCTCTTCCTCGACGAGATCGCGGACCTGCCGCCCGCGGGCCAGTCGGCGCTCCTGCGCGTGCTGCAGGAGGGCGAGGTGTTGCCGCTCGGGTCGACCAAGCCCATCAAGGTGGACGTGCGCATCGTGGCCGCCACGCACCGCGACCTCGAACAGCTCGTGGCCAAGGAGCTCTTCCGCGCCGATCTCCTCGCGCGCCTGCAGGGCTTCACGCTGCGCCTGCCGCCGTTGCGCGAGCGGCTCACCGATCTGGGCCTGCTGGTCGCGGGCATCCTGCGGCGGCGGCTGCCGGATCAGTTCCAGCGCGTGCGGCTGGGGAACCTCGCCACGCGCGCGCTGCTCGCCAGCGCCTGGCCGCTCAACGTGCGCGAGCTGGAGAAGGCGCTCCTGGCCGCGGTGGCGCTGAGCAAGGACGGCTCGGTCGAGCTCTTCGCCCTGCCCTCCTCGGTGCGCGAGCCGCCGGCCCCGCGCGATCAGCTCGGCAAGTCGCCGGACCTCGAAGAGAAGCTGCGCGCGCTCCTGCTCAAGCACCAGGGCAACGTCACCGCCGTGGCCGCCGAGCTGGGCAAGGACCGCGTGCAGATCCGCCGCTGGATGAAGAAGCTGGGCATGGACGCGCAGGCGTTCAGAGACGACCCCGAACCGACGTAGTAGCTTGTGGGGATGGGTCCTACACCGACCGAGAGCTTCAGCCCGTCGCAAGAGCAGGATTCGCCGAGGTCGCCCGCGAACCCGGGGTCCGCGGTCACGTCTCTCGGCACGACCGCGGACCCCGAGGAGCGTGCGCGTGCGTCCGACCCCGCCGCGCCGCTGCCGGCGCGCTACACCTTCGTCTCCGAGCTGGCGCGCGGCGGCATGGGGCGCGTGTTCGTGGCCATGGACAACGTCTTGCGCCGCGAGGTGGCGATCAAGGAGGTCCTGAGCTCGGCCAGCCCGCGCGCGCGGCTGCGCTTCGAGCGCGAGGCCCTCTTGTCGGCGCGCTTGCAGCACCCGGGCATCGTCAGCGTGCACGAGTTCGCCGTGCGGCCCGAGGGGCAGGCGTATCTGGTCATGCGCCGCGTGCACGGGCGGCCGCTCGACAAGGCCATCGACGAGGCCAAGACGCTTCAGGCGCGGCTCCTGCTGCTGGGCAGCTTCATCGCCATCGCGGACGCGATCGCCTACGCGCACGATCAGGGCGTGGTGCACCGGGACCTCAAGCCCGCGAACGCCATCGTGGGCGAGTTCGGCGAGACGGTGGTGATCGACTGGGGCCTCGCCAAGGATCTGCGCGCCAACCTGAGCGACGCCGGCCTCGCCGAGGAGAGCGACGAGACCTCCGCGGCGCTGACTCGCACGGGCTCGGTGCTGGGCACGCCCGCGTACATGAGCCCCGAGCAGGCGCGCGGCGTGGACGCGACCGGGAAGAGCGACGTGTACGCGCTCGGGTCGATCCTCTATCAGCTCCTCGCCGGGCGCCGTCCGTACACGGCCAAGAGCACCGAAGAGGTGCTGCGCGACGTGCTCGCGG
>JAFEBC010000359.1 GCA_018266095.1 Deltaproteobacteria bacterium | reverse complement strand
CGCGAACGCCGGCTGGTACAGGCCGATGATGGTGTTGAGCTGCTGCGCCAGCGCCAGCGCCTCCTGCATCGTCTGCGTCTGCGCGCGGATGAGGCCGATGTTGAGCGGGTCGGTCAGGTCCTTGCCCTGCGCGATGAGATAGAAGGTCTGCGACGCGTAGACCGCATCGCCGCCGTCGGAGGCGGTCGCGTGCACGCCGTTGGGTCCGCCGCGCACGATGATGAAGTACTCGCCCGGCGCCCACGGCTGGTGGCCCTTGTTGTGGATGGTCAGCGTGCCGCGATCGCTGCCCTTCACGTAGTCGGCGGCCTTGATGGGCTCGATCTCGATCGGCCCGTTGCCCGCCGCCGTGCTCCCGAAGACGATGAGCGTGCCCGCGTTGAGCGAGGTCAGATCGAGGTCCGGCGCCACCTTGGTGGTCGTGCCGTCCGCGTTGATCTTCACGCGCTGGAAGTCGATGGTGGCCGACACTTCCTGATCGTTGGGGAACCCGCCCGCGGCCTTGAAGCCCTTGAGCAGCTCGGCCTGCGCGGCCGGGAGCCCGAGCGAGTCGATGTCCTGCTGCAGGATCAGGTCATTGGGGATCGGGATCTGCGACGTGGTCGGATCGAACACCGCGGTCAACACCGAGCCCGGGGGCGCGGAGTAGGCGATGTCGGGCTCGCAGCCGATGGCCAGCACGGCGAGGCCGGCGATGGGGACGATGCGTCGGAGCAACATGGCTCCCTCCTCGAAGAACGACGAAGAAAAATTGTTCATGGATCGATCGGTAGTTGCTTGTTGGGGGTCCAGGGGGAGCGGCAGCTCACCCCTGGTGGAGGTTTCCCGGAGGGAAACCGGATCGCGGAGCGTCACAGTGTGTGTACCCACGTCGGCAGTTCGTAGCTGAGATGGCCGGGTCATGGGTTCCTACTGCGCGCTGAACGACTGCGTGGCGACGGTGGCCGGGGCGATCTGGCCGCGGTAGGCGAAGTCGAAGTACTGGTTCGCCACCCAGCCGCCGAGGAGGTCCGGCCCGCCGTCGAGGATGCCCTCGGGCTGGTCGCGCTCAGGTCCCGGGAGCTGCATCTTGATGATGGGCGTGGTGGGGTCCATCACCGAGATGTGGCGCACGTTGCCGCTCGAGGTGAAGGCGAAGCTGGTGATGCCGGCGGTGCGCGGCGAGGGCGCGCCCACGTCCACGGTGAAGGCGCCGCCCGGGCGCGCGAACGGGCCCGGCTCGTAGCCGTCGGTGACGAGCGCGAGCTGGCTCACGGGCGTCATGGTGTGCACGCGGCCCCAGCGCCAGTTGCTGGTGGCGCCGTGCTGCGCGGTGAGCAGGTCGTAGGCGGTCGACATCGCGATCACGGCCTGCTCGATGCAGGAGTGCGTCGAGGTGACCTGGCCGAGCGCGTTCACGTTGTTGCAGAACGTCTGGTCGCCGGAGGGCGCGGTGGTGAGCATGTAGAACATGCCCTTGATGGCGGCCACCGTGTCCATCGAGAGGCCCGCCACGGCGAGGTCGTCGTTGAACACGTTCTGCAGGAGCGTGCGCAGGAAGGCGTGGAAGAGGAAGCACGCCGCCGAGTCGCGCGTGTTGATGGCGTCGGGATCGTTGACCGCCGTGGCCGGATCGGTGCCGATGAGGCCGGTGGGGCAGTTGTAGCCGTCGGTCTTCCACTGCGCGAAGAGCGCCTGCGCGGCCTGGAACTCGGGCGGCGTGACGCTGGTGGGGATCTGGCTCAACACCGAGTCGAAGGTCGCGCCGAGCGTGGAGACGTGATCGCTCTGCACCTGCTGCATGTTGTCGAGCGAGACCTTGGCGCCGTTCTTGGTCATGTTGGTCAGGAGGGCGGTGATGCGCGCGTGGCGCAGGCCGGTCGAGTCGTCCCACTGGAACGAGAAGTACGGCGGGTGCGAGAGCGGGCTGTTGTCGTCGCCGGTGCCGATGGGGTCGGCGTTCGCGGTGGCGAGGAAGCCCTTGCTCGACGAGGAGGCGAAGGGGAGCGCGCTGTCCGCGATCCAGCACGCGGCGGCCGGCTGGCTCGTGCCCGCGCCCGCGCAGTTGTCGGCGGCGTTGCCCGTGCCCCACTCGGCCGAGCCGTCGCCCGGCAGCGGGAACCAGGGCGGGATGAGGTGGTCCGGCGCCGTCACGCGCGCGTCGGCGAAGTTGCGCACGGGGACGAGCGCGTGCGGATCGTAGGCGATGTTGCCGTCGTCGTCGGCGAGCACGAAGTTCTGCGCGCCCGTGGCGTAGTACTTGAGCGCGGTGATGGCCTCCGCGTTGTTGTGCGCGGTGGCGAGGCCGAGGAACGCCTTGAGGTCGTCGGTGGCGCTCTCCTGGCCCGTCCAGCGCAGCGAGACGCCCTTGCCGTTCGCGTCGGGCGCCTTCACCACCGGGCCGTGATGGGGGACCACGGCGACATACGCCGGCACGCTCGCCGACAGGGTCGAGCCCTCGACGAACGAGGACGCGCCCGAGCCCGCGGCCACGCGCACCTTGAAGCTCTGCGGATAGATGCCGACCACCACCGGCGCGCTCTTGTAGAGGACGCAGGGGACCGGATCCGGCGCGGGGCAGCCGTGCGCGTGATCGAGGAACTGCTCCAGGTACAGGTCGGTCACGTCATAGCCGACCACGGTCACGCCCCAGCCCACGTTCTTGCCGCGGCCGACGAGCGCGCCAGGGATGCCTGGGAAGGCGCCGCCCGCGAGGTCGAGGTTGTCCGCCGCGGTCGACGAGGTGAGCGTCGCGAGGTGGAAGAGGGGCGGGTACTGCAAGGAGAGGTGCGGATCGTTGGCCACCATCGCGTGGCCGCTCGCCGAGTGCGCGGCGTCGACGACCCAGTTGTTCGAGCCCACGGTCTCGCCCAGCGGCTTGAGCGAGGCGCGCAGGTCGGCGAGCTGCGCGTAGCTGTCCTTGAGCGCGCCGGCCCAGGCGCTCATGTCGGGGAGGTTGCCCAGCGGCTGCAGCGCGCGCTGGTCGTCGATCGCGCCCTCGCCCCGCGTGGGGTAGGTGTGCGTCGCGCCCGTGGGCAGCGGCGCCGCGCGGATGTACGAGTGGATCTTGCCCAGGTCGGCCAAGGGCCCGGCCCCGTAGACGCTGGCGAACACGCCGTACGCCTGCTCGGAGTCGAGCGACTCGGAGAGCTGGAACTGCTGCAGGCGCGCCAGCGCGAACGTGTCCTGCTCGGTCCAGGCCGGGATGTCGGCGGCGGTGATCTTGTACGGGAGCTGCGCGTACTCGCCGGGCAGCTTGGCGTTCGGGTTCGCCTTCAGCTCGTTCAGGTAGGTGTTGATGCCGGCCACATAGGCGTCGAGCTTGGCCTTGCTGTCGGAGTCGACAGCGGCCGCGAGCGTGTCCTCGATGCGCTTGCCGTCGCGGGTGGTGAACAGGGTGCGGAGCTGCACGTCCTGCGAGAGGCCGCGCACGCCGATGAGCTCGGCCAGGTGTCCGCGCGCCACGCGGCGCAGGAAGTCCATGGGGAAGAGCCGGTCGTGCGCGTGCACGTAGCCCTGCACGGCGAAGCAGTCGATGGCCGAGGCGCAGGAGATGTGCGGGATGTCGTAGGCGTCGTAGCTCACGGAGGCCGCGGCGGTGAGGCCGGGGATCTTGGTGGGCGACATCACCGCGGGCGCGAGGTTCAGCGTGACCGAGGTGGACGTCGCCTCGACCTGCGCGGTGACCACGGCGGTGAGCACGCTGCCCACGGGCTCGGGCGGCCGATAGATGATCTGGTTGCCGGTGTTGCCGGAGATGCTGCCGGGGCCGGACAGGCTCCAGGTCACGTCGGCCTTGCTGTAGAGCACGTTGGCCGACAGCCTGGTGGGGCCGGTGACGGTGATGGAGCCGCCGGGCGAGATGGTGATCGAAGCCGGAGCAGCGGAGCCCGCGCAGCCGATGGCGGCGCAGAGTCCGAGAATGGGAAGAATCGTGGCTGCTGCACGCAAAGCGCGCATCGAACGCCTCCAGTAAGTCGGTGTGTGGCGCGCAGGTAAACGCCAGGTCGCTGGCGCCGTCAACGACGCGACGTGTCGACACCCGGGAACATTCCGGGGCAAATGTTGGTTGACAGGGGCGGGTCGATCGGGGCGTCGCATCGGACATTCCTCGGTGGATCTCGTGGCGGCCCCTTTGCTAAATCCCCGACCGTCACTCCGTGATCGCGTTGGGGGTCCAGGGGGAGCAGCGCTCGCCCCTG
>JAFEBC010000358.1 GCA_018266095.1 Deltaproteobacteria bacterium | reverse complement strand
CGTTCCTGGCCAAGGTGGTGGTGCTGGCCACCGGCGGCGCGGGCAAGGTCTACCTCTACACGACCAACCCCGACGTCGCGACGGGCGACGGCATCGCCATGGCCCACCGCGCGGGCGCGGCCATCGCCAACATGGAGTTCATGCAGTTCCACCCGACGTGCCTGTTCCATCCGCAGGCGGGCAACTTCCTCATCTCGGAGGCGCTGCGCGGCGAGGGCGGCATCCTGCGCAACAAGGCGGGCGAGGCGTTCATGGGCCGCTACGATCCGCGCAAGGAGCTGGCCCCGCGCGACGTGGTGGCGCGCAGCATCGACAGCGAGCTCAAGCGGCGCGGCGACGACTGCGTCTTCCTCGACATGACGCACCTGCCGAAGGCGTTCCTGGTCGAGCACTTCCCCAACATCTCCGCGCAGTGCCGCGAGTTCGGCATCGACATGGCCGCGCAGCCCATCCCGGTGGTGCCCGCGGCCCACTACACCTGCGGCGGCGTGGCGACGGATCTCGACGGGCACACCACGGTGCCGGGCCTGTTCGCCATCGGCGAGGTCGCGTGTACGGGCCTGCACGGCGCGAACCGCCTCGCGTCGAACTCGCTGCTCGAGGGCCTCGTGTTCGGGCGCCGCGCCGCGCTCGCCTCGCTGGAGCTCTTGCAGGCCGCGCCGCCCGCGGAGATCGACCGCGTGCCCGATTGGGATCCCGGCGCCGCCGTGCCGCCCGACGAGGGCGTCATCGTCAAGCAGAACTGGGACGAGATCCGCGCGCTGATGTGGAACTACGTCGGCATCGTGCGCACCGACAACCGGCTCGCGCGCGCGCAGCGGCGGCTCGACAACCTCGCGGGCGAGATCAAGGAGTACTACTGGGGCTACCTCGTCACGCGCGACCTCATCGAGCTGCGCAACCTGGCCGAGGTGGCGCGGCTCATCGTGGCCTGCGCACAGGAGCGCAAGGAGAGCCGCGGGCTGCACTACACGCTGAGCCACCCGCAGACCGACGACGCGCACTGGATGCGCGACACGGTGCTCTTGCGCGGCCGCCCGGCGCCCGAGGCGTGGCCGCGGTAGCTACTCCGGCACCGACCAATCGAAGTCGAGCTTGCCCAGCACGCCCGCGGCCTGGATGCGCTGGCCCTTGGTGCCCGGCGGGAAGCGGATGCGATAGCCCTGCGCGAAGTCGTCCAGGTACGGATAGAGGGCCTGCTGCTCGGGCGTGAACGGCTTCTCCAGCCGCGTGACCTTCTCGGGCTTGGCCTGCGTCTCGCCGTCGACCATCACGATGGTCCACACCGACTTCGCGCTGTCCCAGTCGTTCCAGGACGCCTCGGGCGTGTGCACCACGGCGATGAAGGTGGGCGCGTCCAGCTCGGCGATCCACGCGTCGCGCCGGGCCTTGGCCAGCGCGGGCCCCTCGCCGCGGCGCTCGGCGACCATGGCCGCGGCGAGGTCGACGAGCTCGGGCGTCAGGCGCACCATGCGCACGAACGCCCGCGTCTCCAGGTGGCTGTACTGCGCGCCGGTGCGCGTCTCGCGGCGCAGCGCCTGGCCGTACGGACCGTCGAGCGTCGGCTCCGGAAACGGCAGGCCGCGGCACGACCCCAGCGTGAACGCGAGCGCACAGATCACCAGCGCCCGCGCCAACGCGGGACGCACGAATGCATGCACGCGCAACGAATTCGTGGACATGTCCAGCATTCCGTCCTTCGGCGCGCTCACGGGAAGTCGCTCCGCACGAAGAGCGACTCGAGCGCGATGCCCGCGGCTTCGACCGCCTGCCGGCCGCCCTCCTGCCGGTCGACCAGCGCCACCACGCCCAGCACCTCGAAGCCCTCGCTGCGGATGCGCTCGACGGCCTTGAGCGTGCTGCCGCCGGTGGTGACCACGTCCTCGACCACCGCCACCTTCGCGCCCGCGGGGATGGACTTCTTGCCCTCGAGCCACTGGTTCGTGCCGTGGCCCTTGGGCTCCTTGCGCACGTAGAACGCGGGGATGGGCGCGCCCCAGACGAAGCTGGTGAGGCTGGTGGCGCTGGCGATGGGATCGGCGCCCATGGTCATGCCGCCCACGGCCTGCGCGCCCGGGTACTTCGCCTGGATGCGCGCGAGCACCAGCCGGCCCACCAGGAAGTGGCCCTCGGCGGTGAGCGAGGCCTGCTTGGTGTCGATGTAGAAGTCGCTGGTGCGCCCGCTGGCGAGCACCACGTTGCGCTTCTCGTAGGCGAGCCTGGTCAAGAGCGCGAGCAGCTTGCCGCGATCGGCCTCCAGCTCGGCCGCCTGCGGGATCACGCGCGCACCGCCTGCGGCATCTGCTGCCTGGGCGTGCGTCGCCCGAGCCAGCCGGTCAGGTCGGCGAACACGCGGCCGCGCTCGGGCTCGTGGAAGAGCTCGTGCAGGAACCCGTCGTAGGAGATGAGCTGCTTGTCCTTCGCGGTGGCGGCGTCGTGGAACTCCTTGCCCGCGGCGCTGTCGGCGATGGGGTCGGCCGTGCCCGTCATGACCAGGAGCGGCGTGACGAACTCGGTCGCGCGGCGCAGCACGGTCTCCTGCGCGGCCGACGATTCGGTGAACCAGCGCGGCGTGGCGATCTTGAGGTAGAGCGGATCCTTCGCGGTGGCCTCCTGGATGTTCTTGTCGCTGCAGAGCTGCTCGACCTTGAGCTCGTTCTTCATCGGCAGCGCGGGGAGGATGCGCCCGATGAGCTTCCCGGCCCAGATCTTGATCGCGGGCACCGCCAGCTTGAGCCGGAAGTACGGCGCCGAGAACATCGCGCCCGCCACCGCGTCCGGGTGATCGAGCAGGTAGCGCGCGGCGATGAGGCACCCGTGCGAGTGACCGAGCAGGAACACCGGCTTGCCCTGCGCGGCCTCCTTGACGCGGCCCAAGAAGAGCTCGAGGTCGCTCAGGTAGTCCTCGAACTTATCCACGTGCGCGCGCTTGCCGCCGCTCTGGCCGTGGCCGCGGACATCCAGCCGGTGCACGACATAGCCTGCGCTCACCAGAGCGTCGGTGACCTCGACGTGCCGCCCGAGGTGCTCGGCGTAGCCGTGCAGGAGCGCGATGTGCGCGGGCGCCGCCGAGGGATCGGACGGCTTCACGGTGCTGGAGAACAAGCGCAGGCCGTCGCGCGCGGAGAAGAAGCCTTCGTCAGTGGTGTGGGCCATGAGCGTCCCTGAGACCACGGAGATTTCGCACAGTCAAGGTTGCGGCGACTTGAGCGCCCGCAGCTTGGCCTCGAGCTGCACCCGCACCTGGGCGTCCTGCACGTCGGGCGCGCGATCCGGATCGCCCTCGCCGTCGACCTGCGGCTCGAGCTTCTTGCTGCGCCGCTTGCTCGCGGCCGGCTGCAGGCGCGAGAGCGAGCGCTTGAACGTCTCCTCGGCCTCGGCGCGCAGCCCGCTGGCGAGCTGGGCGTCGCCGAGGTGCGACAGGATGATGGGATCGCCCGGCGACAGCGCGTCCGCGCGCTTGAGCTCCGGCAGCGCCTGCGCGATCCGGCCGCGACGCAGGAGGCACAGCCCATACGAATCGGCCACCGCGCCGTCATCCGGCCGCAGCTCGACCGCGCGGCGCAGCATCGGCTCCGCCTGCTCCAGCGACTGCGCGTCGGCCTTCTCCACCAGCGCGTAGCCCACGTGGTTGAGCGCCGCCGCGTTGTCCGGGTCCTGCTTGAGCAGGCGCTTCAAGGTCGACAGCGCCTCGTCGGGGCGCCCTGCCCG
>JAFEBC010000357.1 GCA_018266095.1 Deltaproteobacteria bacterium | reverse complement strand
CTCATGACGACCCTGGCCGCGATCGCATTCCGCCTCTTGTGCGCGCTGCTCGCGGGCGCGCAGGTGTTCTTCATCGCGGCCGCGACGCAGGTCATCTTCCCCAAGGACGTGGCCGCGCTGCCGCACGGCGATCCGCGGCGCACGCTGGCGGCGGACCTGGTCGGCAAGCTGCTCGCGCGGCTCGACGCGGCGACGATCGTGGGCTGCGCTGTCGCCATCGCCTGCGTGGTCTTCCTCTCGACGCGCGGCGGCTCGCTGCGGCCCGCGCTCTTGCCCCTGCTCGCGGCCTCGTGTGCCCTGGCGAGCGCCTTCTGGACGACGCCCGCGATCCGCTCGCTGCGCGCCGCGGGCCTGACGCAGACGCCCTCGTTCGGCCTGATGCACGCGGTGTCGAGCTCGCTCTTGCTGGTGGAGCTGGTGCTGCTGCTCATCGCCGCAGCGCGGCCCTGGCGCAGCTAGCCGCAGCGGCGGCCCGCGAACAGGCTAGCGCTGCTCCCGGTGCTCCTCGCAGAGCACCACGCGCGCTGGCTCGCCCCGACGGCCCGCGAGGATGGCGACCTGCCCCCACGCGCGCCCGAGCGCCCGCGCGTCTTCGAGCGCGATGCCGAGCACCAGCGTGGACAGCTCGGACCAGCTCTCGTCCTCGGCCGCGCCCACGCCGTGGAACTGCTTGTAGCGGCCCGAGACCTGGCGGATGAGCTCCCGCTGCCGGCGCTCGTTCTCGTCGCGCGCGTGCCGACGCGAGCCCGGATTCCACGTGGTGAGGAAGGCCCACTCGGGCGCGTCGGGATCGAGCAGCGCATCGAGCGCCGCGTGGTGTTGCCCATGCCGCAGCGACACCGTGCCCGACGGCAGATGCGCGTCGTAGCGCGTGGCCTCATAGAGCTCGAGGAGCGGCGTGCCGAGCAGCAGGCGATTCTTGGGCGTGATGTCGGCGGGCAGGAGCTGCGTCTCGATGTGGTAGCCGCGATCGCGCAGCGTCACCGCGCGCGCCGCGTCGATGGCCAGCGCTTCGTCGAGCCAGCCCGTGAGGCCCGCGGCGTCGTTCGCGTCACCGTCGTGACAGCAGGGCAGCACCGCCACGCGCGCGAGGCCATGCGCGGCCACGCGCAGCACTGCATCCGTCAACGCGCCGCAAGCGTGCGCCGACACGACCACCTCTCCTCGCTGCGGCCGGGCCTGCGCGAGCGGCGCCTCGATCAGCTCCACTCTGCCCTGCAGCTCGGGGAACGCGGCCGTCAGCGCACCGCTCAGGGTCGCGGCGCTCGGCGGGAGCTTCGCGTCGAATGCGAGCGCGCGAGAGACCCCGTGCGACTCATTCGCGTCTCCTTCCACGTCCCGCGGCTGCTCGAGGAGCAACAGCGCGTGCGCGAGAAATCCGTGTCCGCACGCGAGATCGAACACGTCCCCGCGGGGCCACTTCTTGCGCACGCGCTCAGCCACCTCCCACGACTCGAACAGCTCCTTGCGCGGCAGACACGCGGCCCCGCACACCGCGCGCGCCACGCGGGAAAAGAGCGAATCCCCCTCGAAGCGCGGGAGATCCCGCGGCGTCAGCAGCGTGCGGCTGTGGCGATCGAACGACACGCGCGCAGCATATGTCCGATCGCCGACGCGTGATGTCCGCAAGGGCGGCGGCGCGGCGATTCCTGGTCCCGCGCGCGCCCTCGCGGGTAGAGTGCGGCGCCATGCAAGGCGACATGGACATCGTCGACCCGCTCATCGAGGAGTACCTCGCGCGCCTCGTGCCCTCCCCCGATCCGGTCGAGGCCGAATTGCGCCGCACCGCCGACGAGCGCGACGGGTACCCCATCGTGGGCCCGGTGATCGGCGCGTACTTGATGCAGCTCGCGGCCACCATCGGCGCGCGGCGTGTGTTCGAGCTCGGCTCGGGCTTCGGCTACAGCGCCTTCTGGTTCGCGCGCGGGCTCATGGCCGGCGGCACCGTGACGCTCACCGATCACGATCGCGAGCAATTGGAGCGCGCCCGCGACGCCCTGGGCCGCGCGGGCCTCCTCGATCGCTGCCGCTTCGAACCGCCAGGCGACGGCCTCGAAGCGCTCGCCCGCGCCGAGCCCGGCCTCGATCTCGTCTTCCTCGACTTGGAAAAAGAGGACTACCCGCGCGCGCTCGCGCTGGCCCTGCCCAAGCTGCGCACCGGCGGCCTGCTCGTCGCCAACAACGTGCTCTGGGGCGGCTCGGTGGCCCGCGGCGAGACCGACACGGCGTCGCGCGGCCTGCGCGAGTTCTTGCGCCTCGTGCACGGCGCCGAGGGCCTGCTCTCGTCGATCATCCCGCTGCGCGACGGCCTCTCGGTCACGCTCAAGAGGTAGCCGCAGCTTCAGAGGCGCGGGTCGGGATCGCTGACGATCCGCAGGCGAGGAACGCGTGCTGACGAGCGCACAGGTCAAGGCCGAGGCCCGCAAGCTCGGCTTCGATCTGTGCGGCATCGCACGCGCCCGCGCACTCGACCGCGCGCCCTTCGAGGCCTGGCTCGCGAACGGCTGGCACGCGGCCTTGAGCTACATGCGCGAGCGCCTGGACGAGCGCGTCGATCCCCGCGTGCTCCTCCCCGGCGCGCAGAGCGTGATCGTGGTGGCCGCGAGCTACGGCCCCACGCAGCCCGAACCCGCGCTCCCCGACGGCGAACTCCTCGTCGCCCGCTACGCGCGCAACCGCGACTACCACAACGTGCTCTTGAAGAAGGCCCGCAAGCTCGCCGCCTGGCTGCGCCGCGCGGGCGGCGAGGCGTACTGCGCGGTCGACACGGGCGCCGTCGCCGAGAAGCCGTGGGCACAGGAGGCGGGCCTCGGCTGGATCGGCCGCAACGGCCTCCTCATCCACCAGGAGTTCGGCTCGTGGCTCCTCTTGGGCGCCCTCGTCACCACGCACGTGCTCGACCCCGACGCGCCGCACCCCGAGCGCTGCGGCGACTGCCGCGCCTGCATCCCCGCCTGCCCCACCGACGCCATCCGCGACGGCCGCTTCATCGATTCGCGCGCGTGCATCGCCTTCCACACCATCGAGCACCGCGACCCGCTGCCGAGGGAGATCGCGAAGGCCCAGGGCCCGCGCGTGTTCGGCTGCGACCTGTGTCAGGACGTGTGCCCGTGGAACCGCAAGGCGCGGCCGGGGACCCTGGTGCAACTGCGCGCGCGCCGGGAGCAGACGTCGCTGCCGATCGCGGATGTACTCACGCTGACCGAGGCGTCGTGCACCGAGCGCTTCCAGGGGACGCCGCTCATGCGCACGGGCCGTGAGGGCCTGGTGCGGACGGCGTTGGGAGTCGTGGAGCTGTCGAACACGCCCTCTCTCCGCCCGATCGTCGAGGCACTGACGACAGACACTTCGGAGGCCATCCGCGCGGAGGCGCAGCGCGTCTTGCAGACCGAGAACTGAGACCACTTCCGGGCCACACGGGAGCCTCTTCCCGCTTCGCATGAGCCAGATTCATGCATGAGCAAATCTCATGCGAAGCGCGCATTCACCGCGTCGGCAGCGTCAGCACCGCGCCGTTCACGCCGTCGCTCTCCGGCGCGCACAGGTACACGCACGCGTCCACCACGCTCGCGAGCGGCACCCACTTCGTCTGGTCCGCCTTCGGCATCGCCGCCGCGTTGTCCGGCGTCGCGATCGTGCTCGGCGCGATGCAGTTCGCCCGCACGCCATCCTTCGCGCCCTCCTCGGCCAGCGCCCGCGTCAGCGCGATCACGCCCGCCTTCGCCGCCGCATACGCCGCGTTCCCGTGCCCGCCCGCGCCGGTCTGCGCGATGTACGCCGACACGTTCACGATGCGCCCGCCGCCGTTCGCGGGCAGCCGCTGCATGGCCGCGCGCGAGGTCAGGAACACGCTGCGCAGGTTCGCGTCGATCATCTTCTCGAAGCTCGACACCGACGACTGCGCCACCGTCTTGCCGCCGTCCCACGCGCCCGCCGCGTTCACCACGCCCCAGAGCGTGCCCATCTGCGCCGCCTGCTCGAAGGCCGCGTCCACCGCGGGCTCATTCGACAATTCAGCCGCGCGCGCCGCGAAGCGCCCGCCCGCGATGCCCGCCAGCGCCTGCTCCGGCGTGCCCACCTCTTCCGCGCGCCGCACGAGGCCAAGCACGCGCGCGCCCGCCGTCAGCAAGCGCTCGGTCACGGCGCGGCCCAGATTCCCGCCCGCGCCCGTCACGATGATCACCCTGCCGATGAACCCGCCGTCCGCCATCAGAGCCTCCTACTTGCGCGTGAACCCCGCGATGTAGAACCCGTCCGTTCCGTGACGCTCCGGCGCGAGCTGCACGTCGAACTCGCGCGCGCCCAGGGCCGGCCGCTTCGCCCGCTCGTCGGCGCCCTCGGGCAGCCCGGCCGCGGCAAGCGCTGCACACCGCTCTGCGCCCAGCAGCTCGACCGCCTTCACCGCCTTGAACTCGTGGTGCGCGTCCTCGAAGTGCTGCCGCACCTGCTCGTTCTCGCGCTGGTTGATCGAACACGTCGCGTACACCAGCAGCCCGCCCGGCTTCACCAGGCGCGAGTAGCGATCGAGGATCTCCTTCTGCCGCGGCGGAAACGTGTCCACCTCCGCCTCGTCGAGCCGCCAGCGCGCGTCCGGATTGCGCCGCAGGGCACCGAGCCCGCTGCACGGCGCGTCGATCAGCACGAGATCAGCCTTGCCCTCGAGGTCCGCGATCCGCGCATCCCCCGGCGCACCCTCCGGCACCGCGCGCGCCTCCCAATTGTGCACGCCCGCCCGCCGCGCCCGCGTCTTCAATTCGAGCAAGCGCCGCCCGTCGCGATCGCACGCGATGAGCTTGCCCTTGTTCTTCATCTCGCCCGCGAGCGCCAGCGTCTTGCCGCCCGCGCCCGCGCACGCGTCCACCACGATCATCCCGGGCCGCGCCTTGCACGCGAGCGCAATGAGCTGACTGCCCTCGTCCTGCACCTCGAAGAGTCCCTGCTTGAACGACTTGAGCGCGAACACATTCGTGCGGCTCGTGAACGAGAGCGACAGCTCGGACCACTTGCCCGGCGCGACCCTCGCCTCCTCCTCGGCCAGCGACTTCTCCAGCGACTCGCGCGTGGCCTTGAGCAGGTTGGTGCGAATCGTCAGCGGCGCGCGCTGATTCAAGCCGTCCGCGAGCGCCCGCGTCTCGGCCTCGCCGAGCTGCTCGAACCACAAGGACGCGAGCCAGCGCGGCAAGCTCGTGTCCACCGCCAGACGCCCGAGCGGATCCTCCTTCGTGGCCCGCGGCTCGAGCTCATCCGGCTTGGCCACGAGCTCCAGCACCCAGCGGTACGGCACCACCTCGGGCCCCGCGAAGTTCGTCGCCGTCTCCGCGCCCTGCTCCTCGCCGATGACGAGGTACGCGCCGTAACGCAGCAAGTGCTGCGTCGGCGTCGCCAGCTTGGCCAGCGCCAGCTTCTTGGTCGCCAGCGCGCGATCGAGCAGCGCGTCCACCTTCCCCTGCAGGCGCAACAGCCCGTACACCGCGTCTGCCACCGCGCGCCGCTCCACCGAGCGCAATTGCTTGTTGCGCCGGATCACGCGCTGCATGGCCTGGTCCGCGCGCGCACCTTCGCGACGGACCTGCTCGTAGATCTCCAGCACCGCGACTCGCACTTGATCGGAACGCACGGGCGCACTCTCGCAGGGCAGACTGCCCGCGAACAAGGACACGTTGTAGTGTGGCGGAAGTTTCCACCCAATCGGGCCCGCCTCGAGCGCGCCCTCCGGAGGCACAGGCCCCATGGCCCAGGCGACCAAGAGCATCGTGATCAACGTGACGCCCGAGCAGCTCTTCGACATCATCAACGACTTCGCGAAGTACCCGGAGTTCCTCCCCGAGGTGAAGAAGACCGCGGTGGCCGACGCCGGCGGCGCGAAGGACGTGACCTACACCATCGAGATCATGGGCAAGGCCGTCAGCTACACGCTCAAGCACGCGGGCGAGAAGCCGAACAAGGCCACCTGGACGTTCGTGAAGGGCGAGATGATGAAGAACAACGTCGGCTCGTGGGCGCTCAAGGCGGTGCCGGGCGGGACCGAGGCCACGTACACCATCGACCTCAAGCTGGGCACGTTCGTGCCGGGCTTCGTCGAGAAGGCCCTGGCGGAGACGAGCCTCCCGGCGCTGCTCGACAACTTCAAGAAGCGCGCCGAGAAGCTGCATCCGAAGGCTTGAGATGCGGGCACCGCGAACAAATCGAACGATCGTGCGGATTGTTTCGTGACCATCGCCGACGAGCTGGCCGCGCTGTCGATCTCCGAGCTTCGCGAGCGCTTCGAGGAGCGCGGCGAGGAGCTTCCGCGCGGCGGCTTGAAGCTGCTCGAGGACGACGCGCGCGCGGGGGTGCGTGACCTCGCGGCGCGCCTGCAGAAGAAGAAGGACGCGCTCAAGGCCGAGGAGCGGCGGCTCGACAAGCTGTCGAAGTTCGAACAGGAGCTCTGGGACCAGGGCGTCGAGCTCGTGGGCGGCGTCGATGAAGTCGGCATGGCGCCGCTCGCGGGCCCCGTGATCACGGCCGCCGTCATCCTGCCCAAGGGCACGCGCATCCCCGGCGTGAACGACTCCAAGCAGCTCACGCCCGAGGAGCGCGAAGAGCTCGCGCCGCAGATCCAGAAGCTCGCCGTCGCCTGGGCCATCGGCCGCGCCGAGGTGCACGAGATCGACAGCATCAACATCTACCAGGCGGGCCTGCTCGCCCTGCGCCGCGCCGTGCTGGCCCTGACGCCGCAGCCGCAGCACCTGCTCGTCGACGCGCGCAAGCTGCAGGGCCTCACCATGCCGCAGCAGGCCATCATCAAGGGCGACGCGAAGAGCATCACCATCGGCGCCGCGTCCATCGTGGCCAAGGTGCACCGCGACAAGCTCATGAGCGAGCTCGACGCGAAGTTCCCCGGGTACAACCTCACCGCGAACAAGGGCTACCCCACGCCGGATCACCTCGAGGCCCTGGAGCGCCTGGGCGCGTGTGAGCTGCACCGCAAGAGCTTCGGGCCGGTCGCGCGCAAGCTGGGCCTGGACCCCGCGAGCCGCCAGCAGTCCCTCTTCTGAGTAGACGCCTACACCGCGCTACCAGTTCCTGACGTGCGGTCCGCAAGGTAGAACCGAGCATGAAGAACAAACAGATCGTCGGGGCCTTGCCGACAGCACTCCGTAGGCACTCACCGCCACAGTTCGTTCGAACCCTCAATGAATGGGCCGTCCTGTTGCAGCCAATCGTCTTGGTTGCGGGCGCACTCTTGACTGCATCCTGGGCGATCTTCACGTTCTCTGCGTCAGCAACCACCTCCAAGGCGCAAACCGAGCTTGCAATCAAACAGTTGGAACTCGCGGACTTGCAGTACCAACACTCAAGGGGTGAGGTGCTCGTTGCCGACATGCTGATCCAGCGAGTTGGCCCACCGGACTCGCAAGGTCGCAGGTTCGTCTCGATTCGCTTCAATGTTCGAAACGAAGGCCTCGCCGACGCGACGTTGCAGACGAACAAGGCGTACTGCGAGATGCGGCGCAAGCTAGATGAGCTTGACGCAAACAAGAATATCCAGTGGGAGCAGCCGATCCGCAGCTACTTGCCAGCGGGTGGATTCACCCCAGCCGCCCTTCAGAGGAAAGGTGGAGGAATCTTTATCGACACGTTGTTCTGGCTGGCTAAGGGTGGCCTTTACGAAGTCCGGTGTGCTGCCTCCCAGGAAGGCCCCGAGGAGCTCGTGAGGCTTGACCACCTCTGGGTGGACTAGTCGCTTCCTCTCCGCTCCCGAACCTGCGACAGTGCGCGCCCTTTTCCAGAGGTCTCCCGTGGTCGACACCGAAAACACCGACGCCCCCGATTCCGACGACGACGACGAGGCCTCCGCGAAGCCCGCCCGCGTGAAGAACCCGCTCGCGCTGGGCGGTCTCACCGGCAAGCAGCGCCGCCACCTGCGCGGTCTGGGCCACGCCCTCTCGGCCGTCGTGCAGGTCGGCAAGACCGGCGTCACGCCCGCGCTCATCGAGAACGCGAACGTGCAGCTCGACGCGCACGAGCTCATCAAGGTGAAGGTCGGCGAGGCCGCGCCCAGCGATCGCCACAGCACGGCCGAGGAGCTCGCGCTGGCCACGAAGAGCGCGCTG
>JAFEBC010000356.1 GCA_018266095.1 Deltaproteobacteria bacterium | reverse complement strand
GGAGCGCGGAGCAGAAGGCGCGGGATGTGCGCGTGCTCGAGCGCGTGCGGGCGCGGCTCGATGCAGGGGAGGCGATCGAGCCCGACGACGTCCGGGGTGCGTGAGTGGGCGCTGCGACCGCGGCTCGACGCACGCCCGATCACTCAACGCAGAGACGCCGAAGCGCAGAATCGAGGGCACACACAATCTTCGGCGCTTCGGTGCCTCTGCGGTGAATCGTCGCCCTCGCCAGAGGCTGCGAAGGACCTCGATCGTCAGTGTTCCGGCGGGATCTGTCCGAAGCGTCCCGCGTGGAAATCGTCGAAGGCCTGGTGCAGCTCCTCCTGCGTGTTCATCACGAACGGCCCGTGCCGCGCGACGGGCTCGTTGAGCGGCTGGCCGCCGATGAGCAAGAGCTCGGCGGGGGCGTCGCCCGATTCGAAGGTGACCTCGCTGCCGCCGCGCTTGAAGAGGACGAGGTCGTGCGGCCGGGCCTGCGTGTGCGTGGGGCCGTAGGACGCGCTGCCGTCGACGACGTAGGCGAACACGTTGTGCGCGGGGTCGATGGGCTGCGTGACGCGCGCGTGCGGCTCGAGCTTGAAGTGCACGTAGGTGATGGGCGTGCGCGTGTCGATGGCGGCCTTCTGGCCCAGGGCCTCGCCGGCGAGGACGCGGGCCCAGACCTTGCCGTCGGCGGAGCGCGCGGTCGGGAGCTGGGCGGCCTTCTTGTCCTGGTAGCGCGGGTGCATGCGCTTGTCCTGGCGCGGCAGGTTCACCCAGAGCTGGAAGCCGTGCACGCGGCCTCCCGACTGTTGCAGCGCGGGGCTCGGCATCTCGGAGTGAATCACGCCGTCGCCTGCCGTCATCCATTGCACGTCGCCGGGCGCGAGCGTGGCGCGGTGGCCCTGCGAGTCCTCGTGCTGGAACTCGCCCGAGAGCAGATACGTCACGGTCTCGAAGCCGCGGTGCGGGTGGTCGGGAGCGCCCTGGGCCTCGCCGGGCGCGAGGTCTATCGGGCCCATCTCGTCGAGCAAGAGGAACGGGTCGATGAGCATCAGGCCGTGCTTGGGGAACGGCCGGTGCACGAGGAAGCCCGCGCCCTCGAGCGTGCGGATGGCGGGCACGACGCGCTCGACCTCGCGCGGGCCCTCGGTGCGGAGCGGTGCCTCTGGCTCTCTCGGCAGGTGCTGTCCCATGACCTCGATTGGATGCCGCTCGCGGGGGACAGTTGCAAGCGCGCCGGACCTTTGGCACGAGTGCGGGATGGCCCTCGACACCGGAACCAAAGCCCCCGACTTCACCCTGCCCTCCACCTCTGGCGGGACCGTCTCGCTCGCGTCGCTGCGCGGGAAGAAGACGGTGCTCTACTTCTACCCGACCGACGACACGCCGGGCTGCACGGCCGAGGCGTGCGACTTCCGCGACAACCTCGCGCGCGTGACCAAGCTGGGCGCGAACGTGTTCGGCGTGTCGAAGGATTCGCTGGCGTCGCACGACAAGTTCCGCGGCAAATATTCGCTGACGTTCCCGCTGTTGTCGGACGCGGGGAACGTGGTGGCGCGGGCGTACGGCGCGTACGGCAAGAAGAAGCTCTACGGGCGCGAGTACGAGGGGACGATCCGCACCACGTACATCATCGACGAGGCCGGCAAGATCGCGGCGGTGTGGAGCCCGGTGAAGGTCCCGGGGCACGTCGACAAGGTGCTCGCGGCGCTGTCCGGTGAGAGCGCGGAGGCGCCCGCGAAGCCGGCCAAGGTCGCTGCCAAGCCCGCGAAGAAGGCTCCGGCGAAGGCTGCGAAGCCGGCGAAGAAAAAGAAGAACTGAAAAGCTTCAACGCGGAGACGCGGAGACGCGGAGGTATTGGGCGCTCAACCAGGCGATGGGTGCCGAATCCGGCTGGGGAAGTCAGGGTCGGCGCCACACGTCGTTCGAGCAAGGCCCTTCAGACTCTTCAGCACAAGACGCTTTCCTCCGCGTCTCCGCGCCTCCGCGTTGAAGGCCTTTGCTTTTACTCCTCGCGGCAGAGCACGAAGTAGTGATCGAGCGGCTTCTCCACCTTGTACGCCGCGCCGATGGTGACGTGCTTGGACACCTTGCGCATGAAGTCGCGCGTGCCCTTGAACACGAACATCTGCAGGCCCTGCGTGTTCGGCACCACCTTGGGCCAGCCGTCGCTCACCGCGCCGTCGGGGACCATGAAGTAGTCGACCACGATGGCGCCGCGCTTCTGCCAGTCGGTGTTGGCGCTGGTGTCGTGCGCGACGAAGTAGCCGGGGCCGATGAGCTTGCGCGTGGAGCCCTCGTTGTAGCCGAAGAGGCGGCCGTCGCCCTGCTCGGGGCGGCAGAAGCGCTTCTCGAACAGGCGCAGGCCGCCCGGGAGCGGCAAGGTGTTGCGGCCGTAGTGGCGGATGGGGGCGCGCGCGCTGGCGGCCTTGGGAACGAAGTCCTCGAGCGTGGCGGGCGCGGACTCGGCCAGGTTGTAGAGCTTGCGCTGGTCGTCGCGCGAGAGCGTGCGGGTGGCCTCGAGGCGCTCGGACGCAGAGAGCGCGTCGAGGGCGGCGCCGATCTTGCCGATGGTCGAGGTGGGATCGTGGATGAGCGCGTGCAAGTTCATGGGGCCTCCAAAGTGGCCGCGGAACTTAGCGCAAGGCGCCCGCTTTGTGGCTCGGTCAAAGCTCGTGCTTGTTGTCTAGCGGTGAACGACCTACTCTGGCGCCGCCCATGCCTGCGGATCCACCCGACATTTCGGTCGTGACCGCCACGTTCCAGCGCCCGTCGCTGGTGGTGGAGGCGGTGCGCAGCGCGCTCTCGCAAGAGGGGCCGAGGGTCGAGGTGATCGTGGTCGACGACGATCCCGCGGCGAGCGCGAAGGCGGCGGTCGAGGCGATCGGCGATGCGCGCGTGAGCTACGTCGTGCGCGAGAAGACCTCGGGCGGCGTGCCGGCGCTCGTCTACAACGACGGCCTGGCGCGGGCCCAGGGCAAGACCGTGCTCTTCCTCGACGACGACGACGTGCTGGAGCCGGGCGCGTTCAAGCTCCTGTTCGAGGCGCTGGAGCAGAAGCCCGAGGCGGCGTTCGCGTTCGGGCGCACGGAGCCGTTCGGCGGCGCCCCGGACGTGATGGTGCACGAGATGGCGTTCTTCCTCGACGCCTCGAGCCGCGCCCGCAACGCGCGCTCCGCCGGGACCCGCTATCTGCTCGCGCAGCTCCTCTTCGGCTCGACGCTGTTCGTGGTCTCGTCG
>JAFEBC010000355.1 GCA_018266095.1 Deltaproteobacteria bacterium | reverse complement strand
GCCAACGCCAACGCCAACGCCAACGCCAACGCTCAACGCTCAACGCCAACGCTCAACGCTCAACGCCAACGCTCAACTCCAACGCTCAACGCCAACGCCAACGCCAACGCTCAACGCCAACGCCAACGCTCAACGCAGCATCCCCCTCAAATTCGCTCCCGCTGTCAGAGGGGGGCTGTACACTGCTTGGCCCTGCCGCTCATGGCAGGTGAACGCGCGGGGCGAGAGATGAGCGAACACAAGGAAGCAGTCCGCAGGCTCTTCGGCACCGATGGCATTCGCGGAGTGGCCAACCTGCACCCGATGACGGGCGAGATGATGCTGCAGCTCGGGCGCGCGTTGGCGTTCCTCATCAAGCAGGCGCCGCACCAGGGGCCGCACCGGCATCGCGTGGTCATCGGGAAGGACACGCGCGTGTCGGGGTACCTGCTCGAGACCGCGCTGGCGTCGGGGCTGTGCTCGATGGGCGTGGACGTGCTGCTCACGGGGCCGCTGCCGACGCCGGCCATCGCGAACCTCACGGTGTCGATGCGCGCGGACGCGGGGGCCGTCATCTCGGCGAGCCACAATCCGTACCAGGACAACGGCGTGAAGTTCTTCTCGCGCGATGGGTTCAAGCTGCCGGACGCGGTCGAGGCGGAGATCGAGTCGCTCTTGCAGGACGACCGGCTGCACGCGCTGCGGCCCACGGCGACGAGCATCGGCAAGGCGTTCCGCATCGAGGACGCGGCGGGGCGCTATGTGGTGTACGCGAAGGCGACGTTCCCCAAGGAGCTGACGCTCGAGGGGCTGACCATCGTGGTCGATTGCGCGCACGGGGCCGCGTACAAGGTGGCGCCGGATGTGCTCGAGGAGCTGGGCGCGCGCGTGATCCAGCTCGGGGTCGAGCCGGACGGCATGAACATCAACGACAAGGCCGGCGCGCTGCACCCGCAGGCGATGTGCGAGGCGGTGGTGAAGCACAAGGCGCACCTGGGGCTCGCGCTCGACGGGGACGCGGATCGGCTGATCGTCGCGGACGAGCACGGCAAGGTGATCGACGGCGACGCGGTGATGGCGATCTGCGGGCTCGACCTGCTCTCGCGCGGGCAGCTCGCGCAGAAGACGCTGGTGGCCACGGTGATGAGCAACCTGGGCCTCGACCAGGCCATCGAGCGCGCGGGCGGCAAGGTGCTGCGCGCGTCGGTCGGTGATCGGTATGTGCTCGACGAGATGCGCAAGTCGGGGGCGACGTTCGGCGGCGAGCAGAGCGGGCACCTCATCTTCCTGGACCACGCGACCACGGGCGACGGCACGGTGGCGGCGCTGGCGCTCCTGCGGGTGATGGTGTCCACGGGCAAGACGGCGTCGGAGCTGGCGACGTGCATGCAGGTGTTTCCGCAGAGCCAGCTCGCGCTCAAGGTGCGCGAGAAGCCGCCGCTCGATTCGCTGCCGAAGGTGATGGCGAGCATCCGCGACGCCGAGGCGAAGCTGGGGCGCGAGGGGCGCGTGCTGGTGCGCTACTCGGGCACGGAGACGAAGGTGCGCGTGCTGGTCGAGGGGCCGGATCAGGCCGTGATCGACGGGCTCGCGCGCGGGATCGGCGACGAGCTGAAATCGGCGATCGGCGCCTGAGATCAGCACTGGAGGCACGCGCTTCGCGTGTAGAATCAAGACCATGCGCTTGGGAGTGAACATCGATCACGTGGCGACGCTGCGGCAGGCGCTTCGTGGGCGGTATCCGGATCCGGTCGCGGCGGCGGCGATGGCCGAGCTGGGCGGCGCGGAGCAGATCACGCTGCACGTGCGCGAGGACCGGCGGCACGTGAACGATCGCGACCTGCAGATCCTGCGGCAGACGGTGAACGGCACGCTCAATCTGGAGATGGCGGCGGTGCAGCCGATGCTGGACCTGTGTCTGCAAGTGCGGCCGGACACGTGCACGCTCGTGCCGGAGCGGCGCGAGGAGCTGACCACCGAGGGCGGGCTCGACGTGGCGGGGCGGCGCGAGGACATCAAGCGGGTGTCGCGGGCGCTGCGCGACGCGGGGGTCGAGGTGTCGCTGTTCATCGACCCGGACCTCGAGCAGATCAAGGCGAGCGTGCGGGCCGACGCGCAGGCGGTCGAGCTGCACACGGGTCGCTATTGCGAGGCTCGGACCGACAAGGAGCGCGCGCGGGAGCTGGCGCGGATCGCGGAGGGCGCCAAGAGCGCCGCCAAGCTGGGCCTGCGCGTGGCGGCGGGGCACGGGCTCGACTACTGGAACGTGCGGCCGGTGTGTCGCATCGCGGAGATCACCGAGCTCAACATCGGGTACTCGATCGTGTGCCGCGCGGTGCTGACGGGCATGGAGAAGGCGGTGCGCGACATGAAGGAGCTCATCGGATGAGGCTCCTGACCGCGGCCGAGCAGCGGGCGCTCGACAGGCTGGCGCTGGACGAGGCCGGGCTGCCGACGCGGGCGCTGATGGAGAGCGCGGGGGCGGCGGTGGCGGCGGAGGTGCGGCGCGGCGAGCACGATCGGGTGCTGGGCGTGTGCGGTCCGCGGAACAACGGCGGCGTTGG
>JAFEBC010000354.1 GCA_018266095.1 Deltaproteobacteria bacterium | reverse complement strand
CTCGGGCCCAAGCAACCGTTCGAGGTCTCAGAAGAGAATGGCTCGGCGCCCCCAACTCTGCGTCGGTCTCGCGGACCATGACGCTTGCGATCGGGCTGCCGAGCCGGGGGCAACATACAAGACGCTGAATCGCAGAATCGTCGCCTTTGCAACCCCGGTCCGTTGAAGACAGGCACCTTGCGGTTCTCGCGGTGCCACCCTCGATAGCTGTCGTGGATCGCCACCGGCGTCTGCGTCGCGTGCGCGTGTGCGAGCAGCGCCGGCCGCAGCGTGCGCGCGAGATCGCCCAGGTCCCAGCGTGACACCGCCGGGTGCAGGTGGTGCTCGATGTGGAAGTTCAAGTTGAAGAACAGCGCGCGCACGAGCGGATTCGAATCGAAGGTCCGCGAGACCTGCAGGTGCCGCTCGGTGGCGGTGAGGTGCGAGAGCGGCGCGGGGTTCATCAGCGTGTGCAGCGGATAGGTGGCGAGGTACATCGCGGACAGGCCGAGCGCGTACGGGAGCGCGAGGCCGAACACGACGCCGCGCGCGAAGAGGCCATGCGCGTGGAGCCAGGCGCCGAGCGGCAGCCACACGATCAGCATGCCGATCAGATCGCCGACCGTGGCCTTGAGCAGCGTGCGATCGCGCGCGAGATCGGCGCGCAAGAATTCGATGAAGTGCAGCGCCTGCACGAGCGGCGCGAAGAGGAGCGGCGCGAGCGGCGTGCGCGCGAGGTGCGCGAGCAGCCGGCGCGACGTGCGCGTCTCGGACGGCGCGAAGTGCAGGATCTCGGTGTCGCCCTCGACGAGACCGGCGTGCCGGTGGTGCGCGAGGTGCGAGGCGCGCAGGAAGTGGTACGGGCAGAGCCAGAAGCTGCCGAGGATGCGCGCGAGGACGCGATGCGCACGCGGCGTGTCGAGCACCGCGCCGTGCATGCAGTCGTGCAGCGCGAGCACGATCTGGAGCGACAAGACGCCCAGGGCGGCGGTGAACCCCAGCCTTTCGAGCATCGTTCCGGCGCGCAGAATCCCCAGGAACAACAGCACGTTGGCGATGAGCAACGCCCCGCAAAAAGCGAGCTCGCGCAAGGGCTTGCGCGCGAACACGACTCGTGAGGGGAGCGTCAGCGTGCTGGCCTTGGGGAGGGCCGTCATGGCGCGCAAGATCGCTCAGCGGTCGCGTCGCGCGGCATCCACTCGCTGGCGGACGGGAGGATCACGTACAACATCCAAGCCGTTCGCTGACGAGCCACGTATCTGCACCACCTCACACGTGGAGCCTTGCATGAGCCTGCTCGCGCCGACGCCTCCGCCGTACGACGCCCTCGAGTGGCAGACCAAGCCGCTGGCCGAACGCGCCCGCATGGTGTGTCAGGCGTGGGCCATCCAGGGCTACGGCACGCCGCTCGGCGCGTTCGCGCTCTACGCGTTCAAAGTGGTCTTCTACATCGGCGCGTGGATCTGGTTCTGCCGCACCACGCCCGGCCTCGGCAGCGTGCGGCACTTCACCGAGTGGTGCCTCTCGCCGGTCGCGTTCCAGAAGGCGATCCTGTGGAGCATGTTGTTCGAGGGCCTCGGCCTGGGCTGCGGCTCGGGCCCGCTCACGGGGCGCTACTTCCCGCCCGTGGGCGGCTTCCTCTATTTCCTGCGGCCCGGGACGACCAAGCTGCCGCTGTTTCGCGGCGTGCCCGTGTTCGGCGGACGGACGCGCACGCTGCTCGATGTCGCGCTGTATCTCGCGTGGATCATCGTGATGTTCCTGACGCTGCGCTCGCAGACCATCGAGCGCGAGCCGCTCATCGCCATCGTGTCGCTCGTGCTCATTCTCGGCGTCACCGATCGCACGCTGTTTCTCGCCATGCGCGGCGAGCACTACTGGACCACCTGCGTCGTGTTCCTCTTCGCGGGGAATTGGATCGCGGGGGCGAAGGCGGTGCAGCTCGCGCTCTGGTTCTTCGCGGGGTTCTCCAAGCTCAACCACCACTTTCCCGCGGTGGTGTGCGTGATGACGAGCAACTCCCCGTTCACGCGCTTCGCCTTCATCCGCAAGCTGATGTACCGCGCGTATCCCGATGATCTGCGGCCCTCGACGCTGGCGGTGTGGCTCGCGCACGCGGGCACGGCCTTCGAGCTCGGTGTGCCGATCGTGATGCTGCTGACGCCGCTCGGGCACGCGCCGCTCCTCGGCATCATCCTCATGCTGATGTTGCACACGTACATCACCAGCAACGTGCCGATGGGCGTGCCGATCGAGTGGAACTTCATGGTGGTGTACGGCGGCTTCGCGCTCTTCTGGGCGAACCCGGGCGTGAGCCTGATGGACCTGGGTTCGCTTCCGCTCGCGCTGTTCCTGATCGTGATGCTGCTCGCGATTCCGCTGCTCGGAAATCTGTTCCCGGAGAGGCTCTCGTTCCTCTTGTCGATGCGCTACTACGCGGGGAACTGGGCGTACGGCGTGTGGCTGTTCAAGCGCGACGCGCACAAGAAGCTCGCGAAGATGACGATGAGCGCACCGTGGGTCGAGGACCAGCTCGCGATGTTCTACGACAAGAAGACCGCGGTGGGCCTGTTCGGGAAGGTGATGGCGTTCCGCATGATGCACCTGCACGGGCGCGGGCTGATGGAGCTCATCCCGAAGGCGGTGGAGCGCTTCGAGGACTATGACTACATGGAGGGCGAGGTGGTGGCGGGCCTCGTGCTCGGGTGGAACTTCGGCGAGGGGCACCTGCACCGCGAGGAGCTCTTGCAGAGCGTGCAGAGCCAGTGTGGATTCGAGGAGGGCGAGGTGCGCTGCGTGTTCGTGGAGTCGCAGCCGCTGTTCCAGAAGACGCTCTCGTGGCGCATCTTCGACGCGAAGGCCGGGCAATTGGCGCAGGGGAAGCTCGACATCGACAAGCTGCGCGAGCGGCAGCCGTGGCAGGCGGCGTGAGGGCGCGTGGCGCGTGACGCGGATGTGGTGATCGTCGGGTCGGGGCCCAATGGGCTCGCGGCGGCGATCGCGCTGCAGCAGGCGGGCGCGCAGGTGCTGGTGCTGGAGGGGCACCGCGAGCTGGGCGGTGGGATGCGCTCGGCGGAGCTGACGTTGCCGGGGTTTCTGCACGATGTGTGCTCGGCCGCGCACCCGATGGGGATCCTGTCGCCGTATCTGCGCACGCTGCCGCTCGAGCAGCACGGGCTCGTGTGGATGAAGCCGAAGGTGTCTGTGGCGCATCCGCTCGATGAGGGCGACGCGGTGCTCTTGCACAAGTCCGTCGACGAGACGGCGCGCGCGCTGGGCGTCGATGAGCGCGCGTATCGATCGTTGGTGACGCCGTTCCTGCGCGATCCGCACGCGATGTTCGCGGATGCGCTCGCGCCGCTGCGGATCCCGAAGCATCCGCTCCGCATGGCGCGCTTCGGGCTGCACGCGATCCGCTCGGCCGTGGGCCTGGCCGGGCGCTTCTCGACACCGCAAGCGCGCGCGCTGCTCGCGGGCTGCGCGGCGCATTCGATCCTTCCCCTGGAGCAGCCGCTCACGGCCGCGGTCGGGCTCATCTTCCTGCTCGCGGGGCACGTCGAGGAGTGGCCGGTGGCGCGAGGTGGATCGCGCAGCATCACCAACGCGCTGGTGAGCTTGTTGCGCTCGCTCGGCGGCGAGGTGCGGACGGACACGTTCGTGCGCACGCTCTCGGATCTGCCGCCTGCGCGGCGCGTGCTCTTCGACACCAGCCCCGCGCAGCTCGCGCTCATCTGCGCGCCGGTCCTGCCAAATGGATATGTGCGGCGGCTCCTGCAGTATCGATACGGGCCGGGCGTGTTCAAGATCGACTACGCGCTCGACGGGCCCATCCCGTGGCGCGATGCGCGCTGCCGTGAGGCGTCGACGGTGCACGTGGGCGGGACGCTGGAGCAGCTCGCGGAGGCTGAAGGCGCGGTGGGCCGCGGTGAGCACGCGGCGCGGCCGTTCGTGATGGTGGTGCAGCAGAGCGAGTGCGACGACACGCGCGCGCCGGCGGGGAAGCACACGGGGTACGCGTACGTGCACGTGCCGTCGGGGTCGACGATCGATCAGACGGAGGTGATCGAAGCGCAACTGGAGCGCTTCGCGCCCGGGTTCAAGCAGCGCGTGCTGGCGCGGCACACGATGGGCACGCAGGCGCTCGCCGAGTACAACGCGAACAACGTCGGCGGCGCGATCACGGGCGGCATGGCGGATCTCGGGCAGTTGTTCACGCGGCCCGTGGCGCGGCTCGATCCGTACACGACGCCGAATCCGCGCGTGCTGATCTGCTCGGCCTCGACGCCGCCGGGCGGTGGCGTGCACGGGATGTGCGGGTACTTCGCGGCGCAGAGGGCGCTGAAGGGGCTGGAGCGGATCCCGGTCGCGTCATTTGGCGGCGGACGCGTGCTCACGGCTTGAGTCCGCGTGGCCGGTCGACTCGGCGCGGCTGCTCGCGTCGGCGCGATAGCCATCTTCGAGCGTGTGCAGGAACACGATCAGATCGCGCTGCTCGGCCGCGGTCAGCGCAGGGCCCTGCTTCGCGGTGCGACCGAACGGCGGCTCGCGGTTCACGTTGGCGTGGTAGCGCGGCGGAAGATCGTCGAACAGCACGAGGCCGCGCGGGCTGTGCGCGTAGAACTTCTCCGGATGCACGTCGCGCTCGACGTAGAAGCGCACGACGTCCTCCAAGGACTTCATCGCGCCGTTGTGGAAGAAGCGCTTCTTGCGCGTGACGTTGCGCAGCGTGGGCGTGCGGAACATGCCGCAGTACTCGTCGTGCTTGGTGAGGTCCGTGCGCAGCGGGCCGCAGAGGCCGAGATCGAAGTGTGACGGGTCTGCGTTCGCGGGCAGCGCGCGGTTGCGCGGCACGCCGAGCGCCACGAAGCCGAAGTCGGTGAACACGGGGAACGCGCCGTTTTTTAGCTGGCTCAAGTGACAGACGGCGCAGTTGCCCTTGTCCTTGTCGTTGAACACCTGCAGTCCGTGCTGCTCCTGCGCGGTGAGCGCGACCCTGCCGCGCAGGAACGCGTCGAACTTGCTGTCGAACGGATGGAACTCCGCTGCGTCCTGCTGGAAGATCTCGAGCGCGAGCAGGATGGCCTTGAGTCCGCTCTCGGGCGTGTCGAGCGCGTGCTCGCCGAACGTCTCGCGGATCGCGGCGGCGACGGGCCCAGCGCGGACGCGCGCGATCAGTGAAGCAGGATCACGGTTGGCCATCTCCAGCGGCGAGAAGAGCGGGAGGCGCGCTTGCTCATGAGCGGTCTGCGCACGGCCATCCCACGTGAAGCCGCCCGCGGGGCCTTGATCTGTGCCGTCGCCATCGCTGTCCTGGTAGTGCTCGTCGAAGCGCGGGACGTTGTCGAGATAGCGCAGAGTGGGTACCGCGCGTTCACCTTGTGCGTGGCCATCGGTGCCTCCAGGTTGCGTGGCGAGGTCGTTGCCGGACGCGTACGCGAACTCGGGCTGGTGGCACGTCGCGCAGGATTGCGTTCCGGATGCGGACAGCTCAGGCGCGTGGAAGAGCTTGCGGCCGAGCGCGGCCTTCTCGGCGACGCTCGGGCGCTTCTCAAAGGTGTCGGCGTAGAAGGCGGACGCCTGCGCAGGGACGATCGCGGGCGCTGGCGCAGTGGCTGGCGCGAGCGCGGACGCGGACGTCTTCGCCCTCCGATCGCAACCCGACAGGATCCACCCGCACACGAGCGCGCTGCTCAGCACGATCGCCCACGCGATCCGCGACGAAGGTTCCAGTTGGTGAGCGCGCAGCGTCTGCATGCCCCGAACTGCGCAGACGCACGTGGCGTTCACGTGTCATGCGCGTGAGGTCGCGATCTCGCTCTGCGACACCTGGGCGTCGCCGCGATCCGTCGAAGCGCATTGGCTCCGCAAACGTCATCCCGAAGCCACGCTCACCGCGCAGATTCGCCGGCCTTCCTTCTGAACAAGGGGACACCGGATGCGCCCGCACACGACACGCTCGAAGACACGAAGCTCACTCACGCTCAGGCTGCTGTTGACCGCGCTCATGTCCGCGGTGGGCGCCTGCTCAGGCTCGGCGCAAGAGGAGGACTTCGACACCGCGCTGCAGGAGAAGATCCAGAACGTGGTGGTCATCTACGCGGAGAACCGCAGCTTCGACAACGTGTACGGGACGTTCCCGGGCGCGAATGGAATTCCGGGCGTGAACGCGTCGGCCAAGGGCACTCTCTCAGTGCAGACCGATCGCGACGCCTCGAACGCGACCTTGAGCAAGCTGCCGCTCACGTGGGGCGGGCTGACCGCCGCGGGCCAATCGCCGAGCGTGACGCAGGCTCAGACGGACAACCTGGCCAACTCGCCGTTCCTCATCGACACCCAGTACAACCTCGGCCTGGGCGTGATCACGCGCGACCTGTACCACCGGTTCTTCGAGAACCAGATGCAGATCAACGGCGGCAAGAACGACAAGTTCGCGGCCTGGGCCGACGCGGGCGGCCTGACCATGGGCTACTACGACGGCTCGAAGATGGCGCTGTGGAACGTGGCCAAGAACAACGTGCTCGCGGACAACTTCTTCCAGGCGGCGTTCGGCGGCTCGTTCCTGAACCACCAGTATCTCGTCTGCGCTTGCGCGCCCGACTACGCGATCGCGGACCCCGCGCCGGCCACGCCCACCGTGTCGATCGTGGACAGCGACGGCGGCACGGGCTTCACGCACAACCTCTCGATCGACACCGCGCACTCGGCGGCGTCCTCGCTCGACGGGCCGCCCATCTACAAGCTCTCGGGCAACATCGCGCCCAAGAACTACTTCGGCGACGGCACGTTCCGCGCCATCAACACCATGCAGCCGCCGTATCAGCCGAGCTTCAACGCGCCCACCAGCACGGACGCGACGCATCTCTTCGCGGATTCGATGAAGGCCACCACGCTGCCGCCGCAGACGCAGGCCACCATCGCTGACAAGCTCGACGAGCGCGGCGTGACGTGGGCCTGGTACGCGGGCGCGTGGGACGACACGCTCGCGATCTCCACGGGCAACCGCGTGTACCCGACCAGCACGCCCGGCGCCGCGCCGAACTTCCAGTTCCACCACCAGCCGTTCAACTACTACGCGAAGTTCGATCCGCAGACGGGCGCGGCCGCGCGCACGGCGCACCTGAAGGATGGCAGCAAGCTGCTCGCGGATGCGTCGGCGGGAACGCTGCCGCAGGTGGTGTTCTACAAGCCCGAGGGAGACCTCAATCAGCACGCGGGCTACGCGTCGGTGAGCGCCGGCGATCAGCACCTCGCGGACGTGGTGAGCGCGCTGCAGGCGAGCAAGCAGTACGCGGGCATGGTCATCGTCATCACGTACGACGAGAACGGCGGCTGGTGGGATCACGTCGCGCCGCCCAAGGGCGATCTGCTCGGGCCCGGCTCGCGCATCCCGGCCATCATCATCTCGCCGTTCGCCAAGAAGGGGACGATCGACCACACGCAGTACGACACGGCGTCGATCCAGCGCTTCCTGAACCGGCGCTTCGGGCTCTCGCCGCTCGCGGGGATCACGGCGCGCGACAACGCGCTCAAGGCGAACGGCGCGGCGGCGATGGGCGACCTGACGGCGGCGCTGCAGTTCTGATGAAGCCCGTTCGTGGCGCGGCGAAGCGTTCCGGCTCAGTGCGTGAACGTGAGCTGCGCCACGAAGGTACGGCCCGCCTCGGGCGAGGTGGCGAGCGTGCCGAACTCCGGCGACAGCGGCACGTTCCACGCGTAGTCCGCCGCGTTGTACAGGCCCGCGCTCCAGCGCAGATGCGCGTCGGGCAATTCCCCCGAGAGCACGAGATCGATGAGGCCGAACGCGGCCGTGCGGACCTGCGAACCCGTGTCCGGCTGATCGTTTCGATTGAACCGCCCGCTCTCCGCCGACACGCGCACGGACAGGCGCAGCGCGCGCGCGATGAGCGGCAACGACAGGCGCAGGCCGCCCGAGTGGATCGGCGAGTTCGGCACCTCGCGCAGGCGCTGGTCCGCGGGGAGCGAATCGTCCTGCTCGTAGCTCGTCCTCTGGATCGCGTAGTTCGCGCTGAAGAACACTCCGTTGCGCCACTCGCGCCGCAGCTCGGTCTCGGCGCCCATCGAGCGCACCGGCTGCACCGTGTTCGCGTACTGGCTCACGTTCGGATCCGCGGGCGTGGCGCGCAGCGCGATGAGATCGGTGAGGCGGCTCACGTAGAGCGCGCCGAGCAGGCTCCACTCCTCGCTGAAGTGGTGCGTGTGCTCGAGCTCGGCCGAGTAGATCGTCTCGGGCTTCAAGCTGCAGTCCGGATTGCAGCCCGGGAGCTGCGTGGCGCCGTTGTCGTTGTAATAGAGCTCGTAGATCGACGGCGCGCGGAAGGCCTTGCCCGCCATCAGCT
>JAFEBC010000353.1 GCA_018266095.1 Deltaproteobacteria bacterium | reverse complement strand
CGCTGGTGCCGGCGTCCGACTTCAATCCGCTCGACCTCGTCATCGGCCGCGGGCTCGTCCCCGACTGCGCGATGAGGGTCACGCGCTCGGTCGAGGGGGGGCCGCTCTCGCTCTACGCGCCGGCAGAGCCGTGCGGCTGCTACTACGACTTCAAGACCTCGGGCGCGACAGGCTGCACGGCCTGTTCGAGCGGAAGTCCCTGCGCCAGCGGCACCTGCCGCTACGGCTACTGCGAGGCGCGGTGATGAGAGCGCTCCTGGGTGCGGGCCTGGCGCTGGCGATCGCGCTGCTGGCTGCGTGTGGCGGCACCACGCAGAACGACAACACCGATGCCGGCACGTTCGACGCCGGCTGCGTGAAGAATCCGACGACGAGCCTCGAGATCCTCAACGCCTGCACCGACGCGGGCTACCTCGACAAGTCGCCGACGCTGCCGCTGCTGTTGCCCGACGGGGGCCTGCCGGAGCTGCCGTGAGAGGGGCCCTGCTGGCGGCGCTCTGCGTGACCTGGCCCGCGCTGGGGCAATCGCTCCCTGCAGGCGTGAAGCTCGGCCTCTCCGGCTTCGTGCAGGTCGACGCGACGCTGCTCGACCAGGCCTCGCAGGACGAGCTCGATCCGGCCTCGCGCGAACCGCTCAACACCGAGCGGGTCGACCTCCGGCGCGCACACCTGCGGCTGGAGGCGCGGCGCTCGTTCCTGGGGGCGGCCTTCGAGCTCGACGCGAACACCGTGGCTGGGCCGGCGCTGCGCGTGATCGCGGCCGAGCTGAACGCGCGCCTGCCCTCGGACGATGACTCCGGGTCGCCGCTCACGATGGCCGCCGGTCTGGTGCGCATCCCCTTCGGCCTGGAGACGCGGGAGCTCGATCCGCAGCGGCCCTTCCTCGAGCAGGCGAGCGCGCCGCGGGCGCTGTTTCCGGGCAGCTATCAGCTCGGCGCCGTCGCGCGCGGGCGCTGGCAGTGGCTCGAGGGCGAGCTGGCGGTCCTGAGCGGTGAGCCTTCAGGCGCGGCGGCGTATGCGCTGCAGGCGCCGCAGCACGCGCTGGAGTTCGCCGGTCGCGGCGGGATCATCGTCGACGTGCACCCGCGCGTGCAGCTCTCGGCGGGCCTGTCCGGCCTCGAGGGCGCGGGCTTTCACGCGGGTACGCCGACCACCAAGGACCAGCTCGTGTGGCGCGACGCGAACGGGGACGGCATCGTGCAGCTCCCGGAGATCCAGGTCATCCCAGGGACCGCCGCGGAGCCCTCGGGGACGTTCCGGCGATTCGCGCTCGGCGCCGACGCGAGCGTGCGCGTGGCCCTGCCGCCGTGCACCGTCCTGCTCGCGGGCGAGGCGGTGTGGGCCAAGAACCTCGACCGCGCCCTGTATCCGGCCGACCCGGTGGCCACAGGCCGCGACCAGCGCGAGCGCGGCTATTCGGCGCGGCTCCTCGTGAGCGAGCTGCCGCTGCACACCAGCCTGGGCGTGCGCGTGGACCGCTACGATCCCGACGCGGACGCCAGCGACGCCAATGGCGCGGCGCGCGTTCCCTTCGACGCCAGCGTGTCGACGTGGGCCTTCCTGGCCTCCATCCGCCTCGAGCAGGCCCTGCGGCTCGTCGTCGAGTACGACCGCAACCACAACGCCTTCGGCCGCGGTCCGGACGGCGCGCCGGCCTCGCTCGCCAGCGACGCGCTCACGCTGCGCGCGGAGGTGACCTTCTGATGCGCCAGAGGGCACACGAGCCTGCGTGCGGAGGCCAGGTCGCGCCCGGGTTCGCCCTCGCGTGCGGCGTCCTGTGCGCCGTGCTCTCGCCCGCGTGCGGCGGGCAGACGGACACGCTCGGCACCTCCGCGTGGCTGCGCGTGCCGGGCGCGACCTTCGTGGCGGGCCCGCTGCCGGACGCGGGCGGTGGGCCGTCGGTGGTCGCGGCGTCGATCACGCGCACAGAGGTCTACCCGGGCCTCGGGGATCGCCGCGTCGAGGGCTCGGTGGCCAGCAGCGCCACCGGCCTCGCGCTCGCGCTCGAGGGAGACAGCGGACACTGGCTCCTGCCGGCCGGTCCGCCCGACGTGCAGGTCCCCGACGCGCTCACGCTGTCGGCGCCCGTGGCCTTCGCGCGCACGCTGCCGCTGGGCCCGCGCACGCTGCTCGTGCAGGCCGTCGACGCGCGCGGCCACGCAGGACCGCCCTTCCCCATCGCGCTCCAGGCGGAGCCGATCACGCAGACGGACGCCGCGCTCGCCTTCACGCTCACCTGGGACACGGAGGCCGACCTCGACCTGCACGTGGTGGCGCCGGACGGCGCGGAGGTCTACTGGAACCACATCGCCGCGGCGGGCGGCCTGCTCGACTTCGATTCGAACCAGTCGTGCGCCCTCGACGGCCTGCGCGCCGAGCGCATCTCGTGGACCTCCGCGCCGCCCGCGGGGCACTACCTCGTGCGCGTGGACACGCCCTCCCTCTGCGGCGAGGCCACCGCGCGCTGGACGCTCACCGCCACCGAGAGCGGCGTCGTCTCAGGCCAGTCGCGCGGACAGAGCATCCCCATCGACACCCAGGGGCCGCACGCGCGCGGCGCCGGACTGCTCGCGCTCGAACTGGACGTCCCGTGAAGGTGCGCGCCGGGGCGCTCGCGCTGCTCGTGTCCGGGGCCGTCTCGGCGGCTGGAGACCCGGGCGCGACCGAGGATCTCTCGGGCGTCCCCATGCAGTCCGCGACCGTGGCAGGCGACCGCGGCCAGAGCGCAGGCGCCACGCACCTCGAGGCCGCCCGTGCCTCCGAGCAGGCCGGCGCCCACAACGACGCGCTCGTCGCCGCGCAGGCGCTCCCCGGGATCGCCCGTCCCCCGCTGGGCAGCGGCGCGCTCATCCTCTGGGGCGCCGCGCCGCGCGAGACGCTGCTCCTCGTCGACGGCATGCCCGTGCCCGCCCTCACGCACGCGAACGGCGCCTCGGCCGTCCTGCCGGACGATCTCGTGTCGGGCCTGACGCTCGCGCCGGCCTCGCCGGATCCACGCTACGGGCGCTCACCCGGCGGTGTGCTCAGCGTGGACACGCACCTCGACGCCGCGCACGCCCTGCGCCTGGCCATGAGCCCGCTCGACGCGCAGGCCAGCGCGCACACCACGCTCGGCCCCGCGCAGGTGGCGCTCGCGGGCCGCCGCTCGCTCTTGGAGTACCTGCTGACGCCCGCGCTCTCCTCGACGGCCCGCGAGCTCTTCCCGCTGCCTCACTCTTGGGACGCGCAGCTCCTCGCCTCGCTGCCGCTGGGCGCGCACGAGACGCTCGCCCTGACGATCCTCGCCTCATCCGACGCCCAGCGCCGCACCCTCGACGCCTCGGACAGCGCGCTGAGCCGGGGCGACTCTCGCACGCTCCGCTTCGGCCGCGTCGGACTGCGCTACACGAACCTCCACGACGACGGCCGCGAGACGCGCGTCCTGGTGCACGCCGGCGACGACTTCTCCGGCACCTCGGTGTTCGCGGGCGGCGCCACCTCCGCGCAGCGCTCCTGGTCCCAGAGCGCGGGCCTGCGCGCCTCACAGCGCTCGCCGCTCGGCTCCTCGCTGTCCTTGACCTTGGGCGCCGAACTCCTGGCCGCGCGCGCGCACCTGCAGCGCAACGGCGCGCTCACCACGCCGTCCCGCGAGGGCGACCTCTTCGCCTTCGGCCAGACCCCCGGCGCGTCCGCGGCCAGCGACGACTGGACCGTCGCCGAGGTCGACGCCGCGCTCTTCGCCTCGCTGCCCTTCACGCTGGGCGCGCTCGCGCTCGATCCCGGCCTGCGCCTCGTGGCGCACGCGAGCGACACGAGCCTGCTCGCGCCGCACCCGCTCGCCACCGCGGACGTCGGCTCGTCGCAGCTCGAGTGGTTCGCCGAGCCGCGCCTCTCGGCCTCCTGGCGCCTCGCGCCCCGCGCGCGCCTGCTCGGCTCCGCCGGCCTGCAGCACCAGCCCGCCGATCCCGCCGACCGCAGCGCGCTCTTCGGCGCGCCCACGCTGACCTCGTCGACCACCTGGAACACGGCCCTCGGCCTGCACCTGCGCGCGCACGACCATCTGGCGCTGGAGGCGACCGCGTACCTCCGCGCCCTGAGCGACCTCGCCACCCGCAGCGCCTCTGCCGCCCCGGCGCCCGCGCAGCTCCTCACCCAGGACGGCACCGGCCGCGCGTTCGGCCTGCAGCTCGTCGCCTCCCTCGCGGGCGTGGCGGACTGGACCGCCGAGCTCACGGCGCTCCTCTCCCGCAGCGAGCGCGTCGACCACCCCGGCGCCGGCGCGCGGCCGTTCGACTTCGACGCGCCCGTCTCGGTTCAGGCGCAGGCCTCCTGGGTCCCCGGCCCGTGGACGCTCGGCGCGCGCCTGCGCGTGTCCTCGGGCTATCCACGCACCGAGGTCATCGGCGCCACCTTCGACAGCCGCACGGGCGCGTACGATCCGCTCTTCGGCGCCCACAACGGCGAGCGCCTGCCCGTCTTCGTCGACCTCTCCCTGCGCGCCGCGCGCACGCTCGCGTGGAGCGGCGGCAAGCTCTCCATCTTCCTAGAAGCCCAGAACGTCCTCGGCCGCCCCAACGCCGACGAGTTCGCCTACAACCGCGACTGGTCGCAGCGCGTGGCCCTCTCTGGCCTCCCCCCGCTGGCGCTGCTGGGCCTGGAGGCGTTCCTGTGACCTCCTCGCTGCGCCTGATCTCGCTCCTCGCCTGCGCCCGCCTCGCCTGCGCCCTCCTCTCCTGCACCCTCCTCGCCTGCGCTCCAGACCTCTCGCCGCCCGCCACGCTCGTCGATCACCCCCGCGTCCTCGCGGTCCTGGCCGAACCTCCGGAGGCGCGCCCCGGCGACCGCGCGGTCTTCCGCGTGCTGCTCGCGACCCCCACCGGCGAGGAGTCCGCCTCCAGCACCGCCTGGTCGTTCTGCGCGCAGCCGCCGCCGCTCGGCAGCAATGCGCCCGTGGATCCCGCGTGTGCGCAAGACCAGCCCCCCATCGCCACCGGCGCCGCGGCCTCCCTCGCGCTCCCCTCAAACGGCTGTTCGCGCTTCGGCCCGGTCGCCGCCTCGGACCACCCGCGCGCCCAGGACGCCGACCCCACGGGAGGCTACTTCCAGCCCGTGCGCGTCTCGCTCGCGGACCAACTGGCCTTCGCCTTCGAGCGCCTCCGCTGTCCCCTGGCGCAGGCGTCGCTGGCCGCCTCCCAGGAGTTCGAGCGCCGCTACACCTCGAACACGAATCCGCGGCTCCTCTCCCTCGACGCCGCCCCCACCGCGCCCGCCGGCGAGCCCTCGACCGTCCCCGCGGGCACCTCCGTGACGCTCACCGTGCGCTGGACGCCCGACTCCGCTGAGGCGTTCCCGCTCTTCGACCCGCCCACGCAGACGTTCACGGACGTCACCGAGGAGCTCACCACCTCGTGGTACGCCAGCGCCGGCGCCTTCGACGCCGCGCTCACCGCCGACAGCGGCGCACAGAGCAGCAACCGCTGGACCGCGCCCGCCGCGCCGGGAACGGTGTACGTCTGGGCGGTCGTCCGCGACAGCCGCGGCGGCACAGCCTCCCTCTCGCGCACGCTCACCGTCCCGGAGCCGCCATGAAGCTCACGCCCCGCCTCAAGCGCTTCCGCACCGAGCGCGGCCTCACGCAGCAGGCCCTGGCCGTGCTCGCCGGCCTCTCACGCCAGGCCCTGAACCAGATCGAGAACGGCAGCGCGGTCCCCTCGACGGCGGTCGCGCTCCAGCTCGGCCGCGCGCTCGGCTGCCGCGTGGAGGAGCTCTTCCAGCTCGCGGAGCCCGCGGCGCAGCTCACGGCCCACCTCGCCGAGCCGCTGCGGCCGACCACCACGACCCGGTCGCAGCGGGCGCTGGTGGGCCGCGTGAACGGGCGGCTCATCGCGCACCGGCTCGATCCGCAGCAGCGCCCCGCGGACCTCTCGCGCGCCGCCGACGCGCTGGTGACGCGCACGAAGGCCAGGACCTGCGCGCTGCGTCCGCTCCTCCCGCTCGAGCGCTTGGAGGACACGCTGCTCCTGGCCGGCTGCGACCCAGCGCTCGGGCTCCTCGCCGGCCGCGTCAACCAGACCTCACCCGCCGCGCGCACGCTCTGGCTGGAGGCCACCAGCGGCGCCGCGCTGTCCTCGCTCGAGCGCGCCGAGCTCCACGTCGCGGGCGCGCACCTGTTCGACCAGGACAGCGGCGACTACAACGTCCCCTTCGTGCAGAGGGCCTTCGCGGGCCGCCCCATGGTGGTGGTCACCCTGGCGCAGCTTCAGGAGGGCCTCTGCGTGGCCAGGTCCAACCCCAAGCGCATCCGGCGCGTCGCCGACCTCGCCCGCGCGGACGTGCGCCTGATGAACCGCGATCCCTCCGCGGCCGCGCGGCGCCTGCTCGATCGCCTGCTCGCCCGAGAGGGCCTGTCCGGCACCGACATCGCGGGCTACGACACGAGCGCCCCGGGCCACCTCGAGGCCGCCGCCGCGGTGGCCACCGGCGCCGCCGACGCCGCGATCGTCACCTGCGGCACCGCGCTGGCGCTGGACCTGCACTTCATCCCGCTGGCCGAGGAGCGCTTCGACCTCGTCTTCCCCAAGGATGCGCTCGCCGACGCCCGCGTGCGCCTGCTCATGGACACGCTCTCGTCGAGCGCGCTGCGCCGCGAGCTGGACGCCCTGGGGGGTTACGTGACGCGCCGCTCGGGTTCGATCGCCGCCGAGCTGAACTAGTGCTGCGACCGGCGCGAAGCGATCCATCGGATGTGGGGCGTCGCAGCGCTAGACTGTTGGAGGAACCTGCGGGTCCCTCATCGAGCAAGCTCGATGAGCCTCCTTCCGCTGACGGCCAGACTCCTGGCCGGCTGCCTCTCGGCAGCGTCGCGCCGCGGGTGCAGCGCTGCTGCCTTCAGGCCCCGGGCGTCGACCCGTCCGGCCGCTTCAGGTCCTTCACGCGCTCCAGCAGATCCACCAGCGCGCCGCGCGCCGCCTCCTGCTCGGCCTCCTTCTTGGTGCGCCCCGTGCCGTGCCCGAGCACGACCTCCTGGAACACCACCTCGACCTCGAACGTCCGCGCGTGCTGCGGCCCCGGCGCGGCCAGGAGCCGGTACTGCGGCGCCTGCCGGAACTCGGCCTGCAGCCTCTCTTGCAGCTCCGTCTTGAAGTCGCGCCCGAGCGAGCCCGCCACCGCCTGCTCGAACAGCGGCTTGAGCAGCCGATCGACGACCTCCGAGGCGCGCTCGAGCCCCGCGCTCAGATAGACCGCCGCGACCACCGCCTCCATCGCGTCCGCGAGCAGGTTCTGCTTGTCGCGCCCGCCGCTGCGCTCCTCGCCCCGGCCCAGCATGATGAGCTCGCCCAGCCGGATCGACCGCGCCACCTGCGCCAGCGATTCGGCCTTCACCAGCGCCGCGCGCAGCCGCGTGAGCTCGCCCTCGGCGTACCCCGGGAAGCGGTCCCAGATGCGCTGCGCGACGCAAACGCCCAACACCGCGTCGCCCAGGAACTCCAGCCGCTCATTCGAGCGGATGCCGCCGTCGTGCGGCCGGTTCTCGTGCAGCCAGCTCCCGTGCCGCAGGGCCTCCAGCGTCGGCCCCGGCTGCAGCGCCCCCGCCGCCAGCCCGAGGCGCTCCTCGAGCATGGCCACCCGCTCGACGTCGTTCGGCTTGAGCGTCGCCCCCGGATCGGTCAAGGGATCAGCTCCATCGAGAGCACGAGGTCGATCTTCGCCCCGCCCGCCGGCGCGCGCTTGTCGGCGGCCGTGTCGATCGGCACGCGCATCATCATCAAGAGCTCGAACTTGCCGTCCTTGAGCACGGTGTCGTGCAGGTCGCTCACCGCGTTCGGCTCCAGGACCAGCGAGTGCAGCGCCGACGTCACCGTCCCGCCATCCGCCCCCGCGCCGCCCGAGAGCTCCAGGGGGAACGCCCCGCGCGCGAACCGCTTCACGCCCGGATCCGAGAGCGAGGCCGCGCCCACAGGGCCGATGAAGAGGATGAGCTCGTCCGGCAGCGGCCGCGCCAACCCGGTCGAGGCCGGCCCCGCGCGCGACGTCAGCCCCTTCACGCGCACGTTGGGATAGTCCGCCGCCACCACGCCCGCGTTCGCCAGGTCCACCCGCGCGCGCACCACCACTTGCAGATCCATCACCAGCCGCGGCGCACCGTCCGGCCACGGGTCAGGGATGCCGCCCAGCGCCTCGAGCAGCGCCTGCGGCATCTGGTCGTGCAGCGACTGACGGATCTGGTCCTGATCGATCGTCAACGACGCGTTCACCGTGACCGGCTGCTGGCCACAGCCACACGCGAGGACGCACACCGCCACCGCAATGT
>JAFEBC010000352.1 GCA_018266095.1 Deltaproteobacteria bacterium | reverse complement strand
TCCGCTTCCGAATCCTTCGTCGCCTTGACCAGCATCATGAAACGCATCGTCGTTCTCCTTGGGGTTCGGGTTTCATGCACACGACGAACGAGCCCGCACGCGATCGACATCGACGTGCTTTTTTCGCACGAATTCCTACAATCACCGCCATGCCCGCGGTCGACTCCCTCGCTGACCTCCTCCTCGGCCGCCGCGTCTGCGTGCTCACGGGCGCCGGCATCAGCACCGACTCGGGCATCCCCGACTATCGCGGGCCCACCGCGCCCAAGCGCCGCCGCGCGCCCATGCAGCACCGCGAGTTCGTCGGCAGCGCCGACCTGCGCGCCCGCTACTGGGCCCGCTCGCTCATCGGCTGGCCGCGCTTCCGCAGCTTCGAGCCCAACGCCGCGCACCACGCGCTCGCGCGCTGGGACACGAGCGGCGCGCTCACGGGCCTCATCACGCAGAACGTCGATCGCCTGCACCACAAGGCCGGCCACACCCGCGTCATCGAGCTGCACGGCGCGCTCGCCGAGGTCGAGTGCCTCGACTGCCACACGCGCCTGGATCGCGATCACTGGCAGGAGCTGCTCGTCCAGGGCAACCCGCGCCTGCTCGACTGGACGCACGCGCTCCTGCCCGACGGCGACGCGGAGCTCCCCGACCACCTCGTCGACGGCTTCGTGGTGCCGCCCTGCCCGATGTGCGGCGGCGTGCCCAAGCCTGACGTGGTCTTCTTCGGAGGCTCGGTGCCGCGCGCGCGCGTCGAGGAGGCCTTCGAGCGCGTCGATGAAGCGGAGGCGCTCCTGGTGATCGGCAGCTCGCTGACCGTCTTCTCCGGCTATCGCTTCGCCACCCGCGCCCGCGACCGCGGCATGCCCATCGCAGTGGTGAACCTCGGGCCCACGCGCGCAGACCCGCTCGCCACGCTCAAGCTCGAGGCCAGCGCCAGCGACGCCATCCCCGCGCTGGTGTCGAAGCTCGCTACTTCCCCTCGTTCTTGAAGGCCGCGTCCAGCGCCCTCTGCGTCTGGTCGTCGTACGCGCCCGTCTCGGGGAGCGACGAATCGGCCTGGAACGCGCGCAGCGCCGCCTTCGTCTTCTCGTCGAGATCCTTGGAGACGTCGCAGTCGTACCCCAGCGTGGCCAGGCGCTGCTGCGCGCCGCCGATGCTCTTGATGTCCTCGAGGCCGAAGTCGAGATCGTAGATCTCGTCGCCGCCGTCGCCGCCGATGGTGAGCTTGCCCTCGCGCGCCCCGAACGGCAGCTCGCACTGGAGCAGGCCATCGTCGCCCACGTAGCCGTTGAACTGCACCGGCCCGATGTCCAGCGTCCAGCGCAGGCCCACGCGCGGATTGCCCTCGTCGTCGCAGAGCTTGAGCTCGAACACGCGCGGCTTCGGCTCCGGCGGCGTGGGGAACGCCGGGTTCTCCTCCACCGGCAAGACGCCCAGCGGCTCGGGCTCGAGGTACTGCGGCGGCTCGCCCGTCATCGGCTCGAGCTTCTCCGGATCGGCGAGCTTCACCGGCTTCGACACCACGAAGAACCCGTCGGGCAACAGCGCGCGCACGCGATAGCGCGGCTGCTTCTTCGGCTTCTCTTCGGTCTTCTTCTCGGGTTGTGCAGGAGCCACAGGTGCCTCGTCGCTGGTGGTGCGCTGGCCTTACGGGATCTCGATCATGAACGCCACGTACCGCATGTCGTTGTCGGTGGCGAAGGGGAGCATGCGCGTGGTCGGCAGCGCGCCCTTGGGCGTGGGCGCAGGGTTGCCCGCTTCGGCCGCCTGCCAGGCGTTGGTGACGCGCGTCTTGAGCTGATCGATCGTCTCGCGGCGCGTCTGCACCTCGATGCTCTTGAGCTCGATGCCGGTGTTGCCGTCGTTCTGGAGGATGAAGCCGCCCTGCCGCGCGACCGACTTCCAGTCCTGCAGGTCGACGTAGTGCGACGACACCACGTGCAGGTCGACGCCGTTCTCCACCGCGTTGGGGAACTGCCGCCCCGCGCCCGCGACCCAATTGCCCGGAGCCATGCCGCGCTTGTGATCGGCGCAGATCTCGATCGCCAGCTTGAGCCCGCCGTACTCGAAGAAGCTCTGCTTCTGCACGTCTGCCTGCGTGAGCGTCGTGTTGGCCGCGACGGCGTCGAAGGTGGTCGCGTCGGTGATGCCGGTGATGAACACCTCACGCAGCGAGACGTTGAGCTCCTTCTTGTCCGTCTTCCACACCGAGAAGTTCGTGTTGCGCGTCGGGATGTTCACGTTCCACTGCGAGTCCTTGGTGCCGACGGTGACCGTGACCTTGGTGCGATCGTTGGTGGCGAGGCTCGAGGTCCAGTTGGCCACGATCGCCTTCTGCAGCGACTCCGGCATGCGCGACTTGTTGAGCGCCACCTTGCGCCGCTCGTTGCCGTCCGCGGTCACCTTGAGCGTCACGCGATCCCAGCGCCCCGGGTTCTCGGCCAGGCGGTACGTCCCGTCGTAGTCGGTGTCTCCGCCCCACGCGCGCTTGTGGTACTCGTAGACCTTCCCCGTCGCGTCGCAGATCATCATCACGTTGAGCACGGCCGTGCGCCCGTGATCGAGCGGGACCGCGTACAGCGCAGTGCCCGGGAACACCAGCCAGCCCGCGCCGTCAGCGCTGCTGCAGATGTTGGTGACCTCGTTCTCCACCGTCGCCTTGTCGATCGGCGTGAGCGCGTGCGGGTAGGCCTTCTTCTGGAAGAACCACTCGGGCCCGATGAACACGCGCAGCTCGTGCGGGCGCACCGCGCCGAAGTGCACGTTGGCGGCCTTGATGCCGTTGAGGATCTTGTTGGCCTGCGTGTTGATGTTCTCGGAGGGCGTGCCGAGCTTGGTGTCCTCCTTGAGCAGCGCGGCAGAGACCAACTTCATGTTCTTGACGGAGGTCTGGTTCACGCCCAGCGCGTCGGGCAGGGCCTTGTCGTTGCCCGACTTGCCCTTCGACTGATCGCTGACCGTCTTGCCCGGCACCTCGACCGGATCGTTCGCCATGGCGAGCCCGTCGAAGGCCGCGGCCTCGCTCGAGACCCACACGCGGAACTTGTACGGACCGTCGGCCTGCTGCGCGAAGCCGCCGTTGGGACCCGCCGGGATGGCCTTGTAGCGCGCCTGCAGCTCGTCCAGCTCGACGCCGCCGGCCAGCTCCGGGTGCGCCTCGGCCTCGGCCTGCGTCTCCTCGATGGAGTCGAAGTGCGCCGCGTCGAGGACCTCCTGGTAGACGCAGACGCCGTTCTTGTCGAGCACGCGGAACATCATCGATTCGATGAGGTGCGTGCGCTTGAACTCCACGGCCACCGCCGCGCGCTTGTCCTTGATGGGCGCGAACGGCCCGGGCTCGCACGACTTGATGCGCACCGACACCGTCGACGGCGTGAAGATGGTGGCGCTCATCGCGCCCTCGTCGGAGCCGTCCTCGGCGGGGATGGCGAGGACCTGCTCGCGCTTCTTGAACTCCTGCCGCACCAGCGCCATCGCGCTGCCGGGATCGGGGAGCTTCACCGTGTTGAGCTTGCCGATGCCGTAGCTGCCGTCCCACGCGAGGTAGCGGACGCGCTTCTTCTCGCCCAGCGCGGCCAGCTCCTCGGCGACCGCGGCATCCTTGAGCGCGGTCCAGTGCTTGGCCTTCTTCTCTTTGTAGGTGGTCTCGATCGCCTTGAACTTCTCTTCGAGCTGCTGGAGCGTCTTCTCGCGGTTCTCGACGTCCTTCTTCGAGGTCTCCACCTGCGAGGTGAGCTGCTTGATCTTGTCCTCGATGGACTTCTTGCGCTTGTCCCACTCCTCCCCGGCGCGCTTCTTCTCCTCCTCGGTGAGGATGGGCAGCTCGCTCTCCAGCGCCGCCTCCTCCGCGAGCTTGATGTACAGCTCGCGCTCGGAGTCCTCGGGGACCCACTTCTTGTAGATGACGAGCTCTCGCTCCAGCTCGTCGGTCGTCTCGCGGGCGCCCTCGGCCAGCGCCGCGGCCTCCTGCACCGCGCGCAGGGCCTCCGCGTGCTGGACCTCGGCCTTCTTGAACTCCTTCTCGGCCTCGACGAGGGCCTTCGCTGCCTTCTCTTTGTCTTCGTCGAGCTCGACCTGGGACTTCGGCATTGCGCCCTCCATCGGCGGGAGTCGGATCAGCGATCCGCCGAGGCTGTTCCTCCGCGGCGGTGGCGAGCCGCGGATAGCTCTGCTGGAGCGCTCAGTTTACACCGATCCAAGGAGGGTTGCGAGGGCCAACTCCCCGGGCGAGATTCTCTTGACGAAACAATGGGTTGTGTGAGGTGAGCCGTGCCCGGACGGGCGATCGGCCCCCTCACGCCGGGCGCCCGGATGCAAGGGTCTTGTCACCCCTCGACAAGAGGCCCCCTCCTCGACGATGAATCCGCCCCGGGTCTGTGCGCCTCCCGCGCGCGACCTGGGAGCGTGCATGTCGACGAGCGAGATCCCCTCGCCCCGAGAAGCGCAGCAGCGGCTCGAACAAGGAAACCAGCGGTTCAAGCAGGCCATCGCCGACGGCGCGTTCCAGCCGCGGCCGCCACAGAAGCTGCACGAGGCGCAGCGTCCGTTCGCCATCGTGCTCGGCTGCTCGGACTCGCGCACGCCGGTCGAGATCCTGTTTGATCAGGGCTTCGGCGATCTGTTCGTGGTGCGCGTGGCCGGGAACGTGGTGGCGCCGTCGATCGTGGGCTCGATCGAGTTCGCGGCCTCGGCGTTCGGCACGCGGCTGGTGGTGGTCATGGGGCACACGCGCTGCGGCGCGATCGCGGCCACCGTGCAGGCGCTGCAGACGGGCGCGTCGCACGAATCGAAGAACATCCGCTCGCTCACCGATCGCATCGCGCCGCACGTGGAGTCGGTGGTGACGCGCGCGCCGCTGGAGCTCCCCGAGCAGGACCTCTTGCGCCAGGCGATGCACGCGAACGTGAAGGCCGCGGTCGATCACCTCCGGCACGGCAGCGCGCTGCTCGAGGAGCTGGTGCTGGCGGGCCAGGTGGCGGTGGTGGGCGCGGAGTACGAGCTGGAGACGGGCTCGGTGCGCTTCTTCGAGCAGGTGAAGTGAGGGGCGCACGGTGAAGGGCGCCTCGCTGCTCGTCAATCGAAGTTAGACTTCAGGGCATGCACGCGGCCTCGGGGTTCATCGTCCAGGCCTGGGAGGAGGGGCGCGCGGCCTCTCGCTCGGGACGCACGGGGCGCTTGCTGCTCACGGGGAGGCTGGAAGACGGACGCAGCTTCGCGGCCCTGGTGCGCGCGCCGCCGGCGGCCCTGTTCGTGGCGCGCGCGGACGCACAGAGGGCGTGCGCGCTCGATCCGGCGCTGCTGAAGCTCGATGCGCAGACATGGACGGATCTGCCGGGGAACGAGCTCGCGCGCTTGGAGGTGAGCGCGCAGGCGCTGGGCGAGGCGGAGGCGCTGCTCGAGCGCGCGGGCGTGCCGATCCTGGCGCGCGATCGGCCTCGCGCGGAGGAGACGCTGACCACGCTGGGTCTGCGCGGGCCGGTGTCGATCGCGGGGGAGGCGCAGCGCGGACGGCGCGTGGACCTGGTCTTCGTCGAGCCGACGCTCACGCCGCTCGCGAACCAAGCGAAGCTCAAGTGGCTCGCGCTCGATCTGGAGACCGATCGCGGCGGCGCGGTGATCGCGGCCTCGCTGGCGGGCGCAGGCGCGGGCGGCGCGGGGGAGGTGCTCTTCGTCGGGCCCCGGCTCGAGTCTCCGCTGGTGACGTCCTTCCCCAACGAGGCCGAGCTGCTCGCGGCCCTGGCGCGCAGGATCGTCGCGCGCGATCCCGACGTGATCACGGGCTGGAACGTGATCGACTTCGATCTGCGCGTGCTGGCTGCGCGCTTCGCCGCGTGCGGAGTTCCCTTCGACATCGGGCGCACCGACGAGGTCGCGCAGCGCATCGAGCGGCCCAACGGGCGCACGATCTTGAACGTGCCTGGGCGCGCGGTGCTGGACGCGATGCGGCTCGTGCGCGCGTCGGGCGAGCGCTTCGAGGACCTCTCCCTCGAGGCCGTGTCCAAGAGCGTGCTCGGTGAGGGCAAGTCGGTGACCTCGCGCGGGCTCTCCAAGCTCGAGGAGCTGGAGCGGCTGCGGCGCGAGGATCCGGACGCGTTCTGCGCGTACTGCCTGCGCGACTCCGAGCTGGTGCTGCGCATCCTGGGCAAGACCGGGCTCGACGCGCTCACGGCGCGGCGCGCGGCGCTCACGGGCGTGTCGCTGGAGCTGGCGTGGACGAGCATCCCGGCCTTCGAGCGCGTGTACGGGAGCGAGCTGCGCGCACGGCGTGTCCTGCCTCCGCCCAAGGAGCAGCGGCGGGTGTCGGGCGCGGCGGGCGGCACCGTGCTGGACGCGGCCCCGGGCTTCTTCCGCAATGTGTGGGTGTTCGACTTTCGCAGCCTGTACCCGTCGATCATGCGCACGTTCAACATCGATCCGCTGGCGCACGAGCGCGCGCTGGCCCGTGAGCGCGCGGATGATCTCGTCGCGCCGAACGGAGCCCGCTTCGAGCGCGCGCCGGGAGTGTTGCCCGCGATCATCACGCGCTATGCCCAAGAGCGCGAGGCGGCGATCGCGAGCGGCGACGAGATCGCGGCGTTCGTCTACAAGATCCTGCAGAACTCGTTCTACGGCGTGCTCGGCTCCGATGGCTGCCGCTACGCGCGCACGGAGCTGGCCGGCGCGATCACCTCGTTCGGCAAGCACTTCCTCACCTCGGCGCGCGACTTCTTCGAGCAGCGCGGCCTGCGTGTGCTCTACGGCGACACCGACTCGGTCTTCGTGCAGTCCGACCACGCGGGCGACGCTCCGATGGCGCAGCTCGTGGCCGCGGGCAGCGAGTCCGCGTGGGAGGTGAACGCGCTCCTCGCGCAGCGGATCCGCGAGCAGCACCAGGTCGAATCGCACCTGCGCATCCGCTGCGAGAAGATCTACCGGCGCTTCTTCATCCCGCGGCTCAAGGCGGATCCGAGCGGGGAAGGGCGCGGCCGCGCGAAGGGCTACGCGGGCCTGAAGCTCGCGGACGACGGCACGAGCAGCGTGGAGATCCGCGGCATGGAGGCGGTGCGCAGCGACTTCACACCGCTCGCGCGCAGGTTCCAGGTGGACCTCTTGACGCTCGCGTTCCGGGGCGCGGGGCTCGACGAGCTGCGCGCGTTCTGCGTGGAGCTGGCGGCGCAGGTGCGCGCGGGAGAGCTCGATCAGGAGCTCGTGTACCGCAAGTCGCTGCGGCGTCCGGCGGAGGAGTACGCGTCGGAGACGCCTCAGGTCCGGGCCGCGCGGCTGCTCGGCTGGAGAGGCAAGCAGGGCCGGGTGTCGTACGTGATCACCGTCGCGGGCGCCGAGCCGGTGGACGCCCGAAGCGGCGCGCGTCTCGATCACGAACACGCGATCGAGACGCAGCTCATGCCGATCGCGCGCGCGGTGGCCGACGGGCTCGGAGTGGATGGCTCCGAGTGGTTCGGGCCGCGCGCGCAGCTCGAGTTCTCGTTCTGAGACCTCGGCGGTCCGCTAGTTCGCCGACGGGAACACGCCGCGGGTGCAGATGGAGTACGTGAGGCCGTTGGGCGTCACCGAGCGCAGGTCCGGCATGCGGAAGAGGAAGCCCGCGTTGTTCGGATCGTCGCCGTAAGTCGTGCCGATGACGGCGAAGAGCGCCTGCTCCTGGGTGCGGTTCAGGTACTGGCCGTTGGCGACCACGCCCTGCACGAACGGTCCCGCGGTGAGGAGGATCTGGCCGAGCGTGCAAGTGGCGCCGGTGGCGTGGATGATCGTGCCCGCGTAGGGAGCGCCGAGGCCGTCGGCGGGAGCGCCGGTGTCACCCTTCGGACCCTGCGCGCCGGTGTCGCCCTTGGGGCCCTGCGGACCGATGTCACCCTGCGTGCCCTGAGCGCCCGGAGCGCCGTCGGCTCCAGGAGCGCCGGTGTCGCCCTTCGGCCCCTGCGCGCCAGCGGCACCCGGAGCACCAGCGGGACCCTGCGCACCAGCGGGACCCTGCGCGCCGGCCGGGCCCTGCGCACCGGCCGGACCTTGCGGGCCAGTCGCGCCCTTGTCGCCCTTCGCGCCTGCGGGACCCTGCGGACCAGCCGGACCCTGCGGGCCCACCGCGCCGATGGTCACATCGAAGTCGGTGAGCTGGCTCGCCGCGGGCGAATCGAACGTGCGCAGCTCGAGCAAGAAGCTGCCACTCGCGCTCGACGGCACGGTGGCGACGATGTCGGTGGTCGAGTGGCTCACGACTTGGAGCTGCGTCCCGGCGAGCGCGACCTGCGGCGCCTTGAACACGCCGAAGCCCGAGCCGTGGATGAAGAGGTGGCCGCCCGACACGTCCGCGCGATCGATGACGTCGGCGTGAGCGAGCGAGGGGAGCGCGAGGGCGCCGACGAGCGTGGCGAGGCGAAGGAAGCGAGCGTGCATGGGTGTCTCCGTGTGCGGCACCAGCACCTGCCAGCGCCTGTGCACTTCGAGACGTTCCGCGTCAGGAATGTTCCCGCGCAGCCGGATCGGCGCGCCCCCCTGATCCGGGGGTAGGCTGCGCCCATGAGGCCTTTCCAGCAGTTGCCGTACGCCGACGTGCCGGACGTCCCGCGGCTGCCGCACCGCTACTTCGAGACTGCGCAGCGCCACGTGCTGGTGCCGTCGCGGCACTTCGGCGAGGTGGGCGTCCACACGCGCACGCACGGGCGCGGGCCGCCGCTGGTGCTGATCCACGGCTTCATGACCACGAGCTACTCGTGGCGCTACATGCTCGACCTGCTCGGCGCGCACTTCACGCTGCACCTCCCCGACCTCGTGGGCGCGGGGCGCTCGGACAAGCCGGACCGCTCGTACGGGCCCGAGGAGCTGGCGTCGTTCATCGGCGAGTGGATGCGCGCCGCGGGCGTCCACGGCGCGCCGGTGCTGGGCAACTCGCTCGGGGGCTATCTGTCCATGCGGCTCGCGCTGCAGGATCCGAAGGCCATCTCGCGCCTCGTGAACCTGCACTCGCCGGGACTTCCCACGGGCCGCATGTGGGCGCTCAAGGTGTTGTCGAGCCTCATCCCCTTCAAGCACGAGGTGGTGCGCGGCCTCGTGTGGCGCGATCCGGCGCGCTGGGTGCACAAGAACGTGCACTACTTCGACGAGTCGCTGAAGTCGCGCCAGGAGCACACGGAGTACGCCGCGCCGCTGCGGACCTCCGAGGGGGTGCGCGCGTTCTCGCGGATGCTGTTCGAGACCGTGGACGTGTCGGAGATGAGCCGCTTCCGCGAGCGGCTGCGCGCGCTGGGCGGCAAGTTCCCCATCCCGCTGCAGCTCCTCTATGCGGATCGCGATCCGATGGTGCCGCCCGCCGTGGGCGACACGCTGCACGCGCTCCTCCCGCAGGCCGAGTTCGTGCGCATCTCGCACACCTCGCACTTCGCGCACGTGGACACGCCGGCCCTGGTGGCGGAGAAGGTCCTGCCGTTCTTCCAGCGCAAGGAGTAGTGCTGCGGGCGCGCTCGACAGGACCCGCGCTCAGCGCCAATCGCTGCGCGCGAAGCGGAGCTGCAGGTGCTCGATCAGCGCCCGCACCCGCGCGGGCAGCCGGCGCGCAGACGAGACCACGGCGTAGACGCCGATCTCGGCGCGGCGCAGGCCCTCGAGCACGAGCTCGGCGCGGCCCGCCGCCACCTCGCGCGCGATCATGAAGTGGGGCAACACCGCGAGCCCCAGACCCGCGAGCATGGCGGCCTTGAGCGCGCTGCCATCGGTGGTGGCGAAGTTGCCGCGGCCCACGGTGACCGGCCGCTTGTCGGCGCCGCGGAACATCCACTCGGCTGAAGCGTCGAGCAGCGTGTAGCGCAGGCAGTTGTGGTGCACGAGGTCCTCCGGACGCAGCGGGCGGCCCGCGCGCGCGAGGTAGCCGGGCGAGGCGACCACGACCAGGCGATCCGACGCGAGCTTCTTGGCCACGTAGCTGCCGTCTTCGAGCCGCGTGATGCGCACCACCAGATCGAACTCGCCGGCCGAGGCGTCGACCAGGCGATCGCTGGTGACGAGCTCGATCTCGACCTCGGGGTGCAGGAGCTGGAACGACGCGATCGCGGCCGCCAGGTGGAGCTGCGAGAAGGTCACCGGCGCGTTGACGCGGATGCGCCCGCGCATGGACACGGCGGCGTTGCTGACCGCGTCCTCCGCGGCGCGCGCGGCGGCGAGCACCTTGACGCAGTGCTCGTAGAAGCGCGCCCCATCGGCGGTCACGTGCAGGGCCCGCGTGGAGCGCCGCACCAACTGCACGTCCAGCCGCTTCTCCAAGAGCGCGATGCGCCGGCTCACCGCCGACTTGGCGATGCCCGTCTGCCGTGCCGCCTCCGAGAACGACCGCGCGTCCACCAGCCGGGCAAAGAGGGCGAGGTCGACGATGTGCTCGAGGTCGAAGGCCACGGGAGCGAGCCTAGGCCGCGGGCGGTCCCGGGGCAAACTGATTGTTCTCCTCAGGAGAACAGTGCGTGCTCCCCGCGAGGGAAAACGGTTCGTGCGCTCCGGCGTCTGAACCGGCACACCGTCCGGCCGCCCTGGCGCGCGCCACTGGAGAACGTCATGCAGACTGAACCCCGCGAGAACCCCGAGGCCTTCCAGCTCACCTTGCTCGCCCAGCGTGTCCTGCTCGGCCTGGTCATGTTCCCGCACGGCGCGCAGAAGCTGCTCGGCTGGTTTGGCGGCTACGGCTTCTCCGGCACCATGGGCTTCTTCACCGGCACGCTGCACCTCCCGGCGCCGCTCGCGCTCCTGGTGATCCTGGGCGAGTCGCTCGGCGCCCTCGCGCTCATCGCCGGCGCGGGCACGCGCCTCGCGGCCTTCGGGATCAGCGCCATCATGGTGGGCGCGGTGCTCACCACGCACGCGCAGTTCGGCTTCTTCATGAATTGGTTCGGCGCGCAGAAGGGCGAGGGCTTCGAGTACCACCTGCTGGTGCTCGCGCTCAGCCTGCCGCTGGTGGTCTGGGGCGGCGGCCGCTTCGCGGTGGACGCGCTGGTGCGGTCGCGCCGCTCGAAGCCGGTCGTGGCGCCGAGCGCGGCTTGACCGATCCACACCGGAGGGGACGCGAGATCATGTGCACGCGCGCGCGGTCCGGTTAAGCTGCGCGCCATGCCCAACACGATCATCATCGGTGGATTCGGTCCCGGAATTTCCAAGGCGGTCGCGGAGCAGTTCGGCGCCGCCGGCTACCAACTCGCGCTCGTCGGACGCAGCGCCGACCGGCTGGCGGCAGGCGTCGCGGAGCTCACGGCCAAGGGCCTGAGCGCCTTCGCGTTCCCTGCGAACCTCGGCGACGCGGTCGCGGTGAAGTCGCTCGTCGCCTCCGTGCGCAAGCAGCTCGGCCCCATCAGCGCGGTGCACTGGAACGCCTACACGGGCGCCGCCGGCGATCTGATGAAGGCCGACGCGGCCGCGCTGCACGAGGCGCTCGACATCGCCACCGTGAGCCTGCTCACGCTGGTGCAGGAGGCCCACGCGGATCTGAAGGCGAGCAAGGGCTCGGTGCTCATCACCAATGGCGGCCTCGGCATCGTCGATCCGGCGATGGACGGCGCGGCGGTCTCCTGGAACGCGATGGGCCTCGCGCTCGCCAACGCCGCCAAGCACAAGCTCGCCAGCATGCTCACCAAGAAGCTCGAGGCCGACGGCATCTACGTGGGCGAGGTGATGGTGCACAGCCTCGTCAAGGGCACGGCCTTCGACTCCGGCGGCGCCACGCTCGATCCCAAGACGGTCGGCGAGAAGTTCTTCGAGCTGCACTCGAAGCGCGCGACCAACTTCGTCAACGTCAGCTAACGGGCGTCGCGGCTGCGCAGGTGCCGCGGGCCGCGCTCACTCACGGCGATCCGCGCGGGCCCATGCGCGACTGACGCAGGGCCCGATCCGTCTCGTTGGCCAACTGCTCGATGAGCTCCGCGGCGCCCGCCGTGCGCGCCAGCGCCGCCGCCTGTCCGGCCCAGAGCGCGAGGTGCTCGGCGCGTCCGGCCTTGCCCGCCGCGCGGCGCAGCTCACGGGTGGCGTCGTTCTGCGCGGGGTAGGGCAGGAGGTCCTCGGGGTGCTCCTCCATCTCGCGCATGAACGCGTTCTCGATCCCGCGCGCGTGACGCCCCGAGAACACGCGCGTGAGCCGCGTGACGCGCGCGTGCGGCGTGCCCAGGAGCAGCTTGTGCGCGATGGGTGCGCCCGATTCGTGTGTGGCCAGGAACGCGGTGCCGATCTGCACGCCGTCTGCGCCCAGCGCGAGCGACGCGGCGATCCCGCGCCCATCGGTGATCCCGCCCGCGGCCAGCACGCACGCGCGCACCGCGCCCACGATCTGCGGCACGAGCGACATCGTGCCCACGAGCGACTGCTCCACGGGCCGGAGGAACGAGCCGCGGTGTCCGCCCGCGTCGCTGCCCGAGGCCACGATCGCGTCCACGCCCGCTTCGTCCAGCGCGACCGCTTCGTCGACGGTGGTGGCGGTGCCGATGCTCTTGGCGCCGCGCTTCTTGATCTCCGCCAGGATCGCGGGATCGGGCACGCCCATCACGAAGCTGAACACCGGCGGCGAGGCGCGGAGCAGCCCCTCGATCTGCCGCTCGAAGCGCGCGCCGGGCACCGGCTTCGTGTTCGGATCCAGTCCGTACTTGCGCGCATACGGCGCGAGCCGCGCTTGCAGACGCGCCGCGGCCTCGGGGGTGATCTCGCGATCGTCCTCGCCTCGGATGGGCACCCAGAGGTTGATCGAGAACGGCCGCGTGGTCTTGGCGCGAAGCTCCGCGACGACCTGCTCGATGCGCTCGGGCTCCATGGCCACCGCGCCGAACGAGCCCAGCGCGCCCGCGTTGGACACCGCCGCCGCCAGCGCCGTGGTCGAGGGTCCGCCGCCGAACGGCCCCTGCACGATGGGAAACCTGAGCCCCAGCGTCTCGGTCGCGCGCGTGTCAGTCCACATCGCAGCCTCCGTGTGCAGCGAAGTCTACTGAGAGAACGGCGCGTCGCGGTAGCGCTGGCCGAGCCCGGTGAGCACGCCATCTCCTGCGAGCAGGCTGGTGAAGTGCGGATCCGGACTGCGCCGCCCGGTGAACCACGCGTAGCGCAGCACGTCCGCGCGCGCTTCGCAGGTGGCCACCATCTCCGCGAGCTGCGCCTCCTGCTTGGCCAGCGTGTCGATCTGCGCGCCGTCGCTCTGGCTGTGCCAGTTGGCGAACTCCGTGACCCAGAAGGGCTTGTGGTACTTGGCGAGCCTGTCGAGCTGGCCGCCGAGGCCGTAGTCGTACCAGTGGAACGCGAGCGCATCGATCTGCGGATCGCGGCCCCCGTTGGCCGCGCGGTACGCAGCGTAGAACGCGTCGAGCCACTTCACCGGATCCTCGAAGCCCGCCATCGTGCCCCACGTCACCGCCGGCCCGACCAGGGCCACGTGGTGCTGCTGCGCGATCGCCTCGTACTGCGGCCAGAGCGCGGCGGCTTGCTGCGGCGTGAGGTTGGCCTGGTCGGTGAGCTCGGGCTCGTTGAGCACGAGCAGCGAGGTCACCTCGGCGTGCGCGCTCAGGAAGGCGCCGATCTGCTGCGCGTCGAAGTTGCCGTTCCAGAGCATGGGCACGAAGTCCATGCTGTAGCGCGCGAGGAAATCCGTGGGCGCCGACGTGCTCGGATGCGGGCTCCAGTTGTACCACCACGACACGCCGCTCGAGAGCGCAGCGAGGTCGTTCGCGGAGGCGAGATCGTAGGCCACGCCGCGCTTGCTGCTCTTGGCGATCGTGCCGCCGTCGGACGCCGTGTGCGTCGAGCCGTCCGGGTTGGCCGCGCCCGCGCCGTGTCCGCAGGCGAGCGGCAGGGTCATGAGCGCGAGCAGCAGGGGACGCATGCGCACCTTGGTATCGACAGGCCGGGGCCGGCGCAAGCGGGAGCCGGCTCCGACACGCTGTTACGATGTGCAGATGGAGACTCGCGTCGTCCGGCTCGTGGCTGATCTGCGCTCGATGCTCGGCGACTACCTCGATCCGCCCGCGTTCGCCGCCGACGCCGAGGGCGCGCTCCATTTCGCCGCGCGCCACAAGAAGCAGAAGGCGCCCGCGGACCTCCTGGTGCTGCGCTGGCACGAGGGCCAGACCCGCTCCTTCACGCTGCAGGGCGAGCCGATGAGCGTGAGCCACGTGCAGCCGATCGGCGACGGCGTGCTGCTCGTGGGCGCGCGCTGCGCGTACAAGAGCGGCGCGGCAGAACGGAATGCGCTCGTCCTCGATTGGAGCGGCGAGCTTCGCGATCGCTTCACGCTCGGCGACGGCATCAACCACCTGCGCGTCGGCCCCGACGGCACCATCTGGTGCGGCTACTTCGACGAGGGCGTCTTCGGCAACCACGGCTGGGGCATGGAAGGTCCGCAGCCGATGGGGGCGCCCGGCCTCGTCGGCTACTCCGCGCACGGCGAGCGCACCTTCGCCTTCGACGCAGAGCGCGCGGGCACCGAGGGGATCGCCGATGTCTACGCGATGAACCTCGCGCACGACGGCGCGCTCTGGCTCTACTTCTACGACTCGTTCCCGCTGGTGCAGGTGCGCAACGGCGAGTACCGCGCATGGAAGCTCGGCGCATCCGGCGCGCACGCCTTCGCGGTCGACGGCCGCCGCGCGCTGCTCTTCGGTGACTACTCGTCGAACAACCGCGACGACGTCGCCCGCTTGGTGAAGCTGCGCGACGACGGCACGGCGCAGGTCACGGGCGACTTCAAGCTCATCGGCCCCGAAGGCGAGCCGATGGACGACGTGGTCGCGGCCGGTGTCGGACCCGTCTTGTATCTGTTCAACTGGGGCCGTGTGTTCGCGCTCGACGCCTGGTGAAGGTCGTGACCCGACCCCGGGGTCAAAGCGGTGCTTCGCGGGCCCGTTGGCCGTGAGGGCCGTCACACCTTCGCCGGCCGATGAAGAAAGTCCGGCCCATCCCCCTGCACCCAGGCCCTCCGTCTGGGGTCCTCGCGCACACAGCAGCGATTGCAGGGCTTTGTGCGCGCAGGTGCGGCTCGGACTGACCCCCCTGAACCAGCACAACCATCGAGACTTCGCCACCATTCCAGGAAGATCGGAAACCGCTCACGTCCTCGGGATGTACCACCACACCTCCTGCCCCGGGGCCCTCCATGGTCCGACCTGCGCTGTTCCTCTCCTTGCTGGCTGCCACAGCCGCACCAGCAATCGACCTCAACTACTGTCAAGACAACCCACCCTCAGCCAACGTCTGCGCCAACGAGAACTGGCTCAACACGTGTCTCGCCTCGTACGGGTCCACCGACCCGACGGACGCCGTCAACAATCCCTGCCAGGTGAAGCACGCGCCCATCCCGCCCGCCACCACGTCGACGAGCTACACCGAGGACGCCTATAACAACTACACGAAGGCGCACCCGGCCTTCATCACCGACAAGGTCTTCGATCCCTCGCTCGACAACTTCCGCCCCTCGGCCGCGCGCGCGCCGATGAAGAAGCCGCTGGTGCTCGATCGCACCGCCGGTCCGGGCACCTGGGCGAACCAGGAGCTGATGGCGCAGTACGCGGCCTCGCAGCTCAACTCGAGCGTCGACCCGACCACGTACCAGCGCTACGGCCTGTTCGGCTTCATCAACGGCATCACCAGCTGCGAGCAGTACACGTACGCGTCGTTCCGCGACATGGAGCGCTGGATCGACGGCATCAACGCCTGCAAGGACGACGCGCGCTGCAAAGTGAACGTGTCCATGCTCGGCTACACCGCCAAGGGCGAGAGCAAGATCCCCGGCATCGCGCGCCGCCGCCCGCAGAACTACGATGGCAACTACATCTACGATCCCACAGATCCTGCCAACCACATCACCACGCTGATCGCGCGCGGTGACATGGCGCAGATCGAGGCGGATCCCTTCGATGACTCGTGGCAGCTCACCACCGTGCCGAAGAACGCGTTCCACGCCGGCACCGAGTACATGATCACGCCGACGATCTTCGCGGCGATGGTCGCGGCGGGCGTGCCCCAGGTGCAGGATCTCGCCAACGAGCTCGCGCGCGGCGACAACCTCTACCAGATGGGTCAGGGCGTCACGACGCCGAGCGGCGCGTACTACCTCGACGGCGCCGGGAAGCTGCACCAGGGCTTCTACGACGAGTACGCGTTCCACAACTACATGAACATCACCACGCAGAACACGACCATCGGCGAGTCGCGCGAGTACAAGCGCCGCAACGACTCGATCACGGCGGCGTACACGCAGCTCGGCGAGGACATGAAGTGCCTCTTCGCCTCCTCGCCGCTCTTCGATCAGAAGTTCGGCACCTGCAGCCAGAACAACATGCCGAGCGCGCTGGGCAAGGTGCACCCGGGCGACGAGCAGATCTACGAGAGCGATCCGTTCTCGACGTGGTCGATCATGTCGGCGGTCGCGCCCATCCAGATGGCGCAGCCCCCGGCGCTCTTCGGCCAGGTCGGCTTCGGCCAGCAGACCTCGCAGTCGCGCTACTCGCTGGATCAGCTCACCGAGTTCAACATCACGCAGGCGGCGCAGACCATCCCCGTCGGCATGCACGCGCCGGGCATGCTCTCCGCGAGCGCCATCACCAACAGCCGCTTGTTCGGCTCGCTGAACCTGCCGCCCGCCATGGTCGCGCAGCTCTCGGCGGTGCAGGTGGAGAACATCGCGGCGGTCGAGACGCGCGTGGCCAACATCCTCGCCGGCCAGGCGCTGCAGTTCGGCGGCGGGCTCGGCGGCATCTTCGGCGGCGGCCTCGGCGCGATCTTCGGCGGCGGCAACCTGCTCAGCGGCGGCCTCGGCAACATCGCGCGCGGCATCACCGGCCAGGCGAACCAGCAGCTCCTGAGCCGCACGATCAACGGCCCGGGCCCCGGCTCGAACGGCG
>JAFEBC010000351.1 GCA_018266095.1 Deltaproteobacteria bacterium | reverse complement strand
GTCGGGGGTGATCAAGCTCAGCATCGTCGCTTGCTGCTTCGCGGGTCCGCGCATGAACACACGAGATCATGCCGCTGCGCAGGATGGGATCGGGCGAGAGGCGGAGAAGTTCAACAGCCTGCTAGCCGCTACTTCGAGGCGTGGGCAGGCGGCGCTTCGGTCAGCGTCGCCACGTAGCCCTTGGCCAGATACGCCTCCGGCGTCCAGTGGTACTCCATGTATTGCGCAGTCTTGTCAGCCACTTGGCGACCGAGCAGCCGCGCCACCAGGTGCAGCGCGCCGTCGATGCCGGCCGACACGCCCGCCGTCGTCAGCACATGCCCATTGTCGACGAGCCGCCGGCCCTCCTGCACCGTCGACTTCGGGGCCGCCGCCTGCAGCTTGTCGGTCGCGCCGTACCACGTGGTCGAGCTCTTCCCGTCGAGCAGGCCCAGCTTGGCCCACACGAACGCGCCCGTGCACACGCTCATGTTCACCTCGGTGGCCTTCGAGACGCGCTCGATCCACGCCATGAACTTCGGGTCCTCCGTCATGGCCTTGCTGTTGCCGCCGGGGAGCACCACGATGTCGGGCGCGGGCGCGTCGTCGATAGAGAATTCCGGCATCACCTTGAGCATGCCTTGGCTTGTGATCGGCGCCTTGCTGACCGCCACGGTGTAGACGCGGAACGCCTCCTCCTCCTTGCCCTTCTCGCCGCGCGCGCCGAAGCCGGCGGCGCTGGTGAACACCTCCGTTGGACCAGCGAAATCAAGGAGTTCCACGCCTTCATAGACGACGATGGCGACGTTGCGCGTGAACGGTTTCGTGCCAGCAGCGGACACTTTGGCTCCAGCCGCGGACGCTTCGGCGGCGATCGAGGACGACGACACGAGGGCGAGCAGGACCGAACCAGCGAGGGCGTGGACGGGCTTCATGGGTGCTCCTTGTTGAATTGACTACCGAACGATCGATTGCATCAAGCGGCGCCGCGGCGCATGGACGACAACGTGGAGCCGAAGCTCTGCTTCCACAGCCGCCGCAGTTGCCGCGCGTCAGCGAACCCGCAGCGCGAGGCGATCTCGTCCACGGTCAGCTCTGGATTCTGCGAGAGGTCCTTGGCCACCTGCAGCTTCACCTGCGCGGCGAAGCGCTTGGGCGTGATGCCCGTGGCCTTCTGGAACACGCGCGTCAGGTTGCGCGGGCTCATCGCGGCGAGGCGGCCGAGGCGCTCGAGCGTCGGCTTCTCCTCGGGGTGCTGCACGAGCCAATCCTGCACGCGGTGCACGCCCGGGTGCAGGTGCGTGCGGTGGTCGAGGTAGATGCTCTCCTGCCCGTGATCGCCCGAGCGGCGCAGGTACACCACCATCTCGCGCGCGACCTTCGCCACCATCAGCGGCCCGTGCTCGGCCTCGAGCAGCGCGAGCGCGAGATCGATGCCCGCCGCGACGCCCGCGCTGGTGAGCACGCGGCTGTCTTCGACATACAAGCGGTTCTCGTGCACCCGCGCGGCAGGGAATTCCTTTTGCAAACGCTCGGTCAGCTTCCAGTGCGTCGTGCACTGGCGCCCGTCGAGCAGGCCCGCGCGCGCGAGGGCGAAGGCGCCGCTGCAGATGGACGCGAGCGTGGCACCGGCGGCGTGGGCCTCGCGCAGCCAGCGGCCCGGGACCTCGAGCTTGTGCAGGGTCGAGGACTCCATGCCCGGAATCAGCACCAGGTCGGTTGCGTGCGGCGTCGGGAGCGCCTCGAGGTCGGAGAGAGTCAGGCCTTGACCCGTGACGATCTTGGGCGTCTGCGCCACGTGGTGCAGCTCGTAGTTCGCGCCGAAGCCGTTCGCCTCGTAGAGCGCCTGCACCGGGCCCGCGAGATCGAGCAGGTGCACGCGGTCGAGCAGGAGGACGAGCACGCGGCGGAGGGGCAGGGTGGACATGGTGAGACGGAGCCTAGCGGCCTGATTCGCCAGTGAACAGGCTCACGGGGGACGTTGATCGGACGGAAGTGGACATGCTCTGAGGTCAGAAGGTCAGGTCAGAAGGTCAGGTCAGAAGGTCTCACACGATTTCGGAAAAGGTCTCACACGATTTTCTGGAGAGGTCGGTCTCACACGATTTTCTGGAGAGGTCTCACACGATTTCCGCCCAGGTCTCAGACGATTTCCCCGAACCCCTGGAGCCCGGCCGCGACAAGTGCTAGCAGGGGCGGCATGGCCAACCCCGTCGTGACCTTCGAGACCACGCTCGGCAACTTCACCGCCGAGCTCTTCGCCGACCAGATGCCGCTCACGTCCGAGAACTTCCTCAAGCTCGTCAAGAGCGGGTTCTACGACGGGCTGCACTTCCACCGCGTCATCCAGGGCTTCATGCTGCAGTTCGGGTGCCCGCACTCGAAGGACCCGAAGAGCCCGCGCGCAGGGACGGGCGGGCCGCCGTGGGGCGACATCAAGGACGAGTTCGCGGCCAAGCTCTCCAACGAGCCGCTGACGCTCTCGATGGCGAACACGGGCCGGCCCAACTCGGGCGGCAGCCAGTTCTTCATCAACACCGTGCACAACGACTTCCTCGACTGGTTCACGCCCGGCGAGTCGCGCCACCCGGTGTTCGGCAAGGTCACGAGCGGGGCCGACGTGGTCACCAAGATCGAGCGCACGCCGACCGACGCGAACGACCGGCCGCGGACGCCGGTGAAGGTCATCAAGGTCACTGTCGCTGGTTAAACGGCCAGACAGATTGGCGATTTCCAGGTCTCACACGATTTTGGAGTGTTCCCCATGCGACTCTTCTACGTCCCCGGCGTGTGCTCGATCTCCCCCAACATCGTCCTGCGCGAGGCGGGCATCCCCTTCAAGCTCGACCGCATCGACCTCAAGGCCGGCAAGCTCACGCAGGCGGGCGAGAAGTATCTCTCCATCAATCCGAAGGGTTACGTGCCCGCGCTGGAGCTCGATGACGGCTCCATCCTCACCGAGGGCGCGGTCATGGTGCAGTACATCGCGGACTTGAAGCCCGAGGCCAAGCTCGCGCCACGGCCCGGCACGATGGAGCGCGTGCGGCTGCAGGAGTGGCTGAACTTCATCGCCACGGAGCTGCACAAGAACTTCTCGCCGATGTACCAGCCCTGGGCGCCGGACACGTTCAAGGCGGAGTGGCGGGAGAAGAAGGTCGCGCCGCGGCTCGCGCACTTGGACAAGAGCGTCGAGGGACGGCCGTTCCTGATGGGCGATACGTTCACGGTGGCGGACGCGTACGCGTTCTATGTGCTGCGCGCGTGGCAGGGGCCGGCGCTCAAGCAGGACCTCGCGGCGTGGCCGAATCTGCAGGCGTACTACAAGCGGCTCTCCGAGCGGCCGAGCGTGGTGGCGGCGGTGGCGTCGGAGGCTTGATTCCCGTCTGATGGCCCACTTCTGGCCGCTAGTGCAGGCGCGTGAGGCGGATCAGCTCTTCGTCCTTCGGCCCGATGAAGTCGGTCGGCCGCGGTCCGCTGGTGCTGAAGCGAAAGACAAGCTGGCCGGGCGAGGTCTCCTGCACGATGCCGATGAACTCGCTCAGGATCCGGCCGGAGCTGGAATCGACGAGCGAGATGTCCATCCACGTGGGCTCGTGGCCTTTCACGAGGCGCCAGCGAAGTCCGCGGGCTTTGGAGCGCTCGCCCCAAAATCCGCGCCCATCGTCGAAGAATCGAGCGAGCGGACCCGGGGCGTCGGGAAGGGCGATGTTTCCGTCCTCCTTGAGCTCGACCATCAAGCTCGCGCCGTCGCGGTTGGGAATGCTCCACTTGCCCACGACGTCCGGCTCGGTGCTCTTCGTGCACCCGGCCAACATGAACACGAGGGACACGGCCGCCAAGATGTCTCGGACAACGCTGCGAGAACGTGTGGACATGGCCCCCCGGTGAACAGCAAATTCGATACTCGCGCGCAGCGCGAGAGTAGACAAGCTGTCTAGCCCGCGTCTCGATCGAGCTGCGTCGGCGAGAGCGACTCCCGGCTGTGCAGCCAGGACTGTGGAATCGACTCGCGCCCGGCGCTCAAGGCCACAATCCCGCCCACGATGGCGCAGAGCGTGTCGCGGTCCCCCCCAGGCGTCGCGACGGTCCACAGCGCATCCTCGAAGCTGTCCGGGTGCCGCGCGCAGACCCACAGCGCGAACGGCACCGTGTCCTCCGCGAGCACGTTCCGCCCGAAGCCGAGCGCGTGCGCGGCGTCCCACGCGCTGACCTGGAGCGACAGGTTCATCGCGCGAACGACGCCCGTGTGGACGGCACCCTTGGGTGCGTGCGGGAGGACGAAGTCGAACAGGCTGCCGATGCCCTTGTCCTGCGCGCGGCGCGTGGCCCAGCCCGCTGCGAGCGCGGCGATCACGGCGCCCGCCACACCCTCGGGATGCGCGTGCGTCGGCAGCGCAGATTGCGTCGCGTTCTCAACGATTTCCTTCGGGTCGTCCGCGAAGTACGCGCCGATGGGCATCGCGCGCATGGCCGAGCCGTTGCCCTTGGAGCCCTGGCCGTTGAACATGTTTCCGGCGAGGTCCTGCCAGCGGCCGCCTCGCGCGTACGCCAGGAGCAGCTTGCGGGCGCCGCCGCCGTAGCCGCGGTCCGGATCGCGGACGAAGCGCGCGGCGAAGCGCTGGGCCAATTCGTCAGAGTCGATGAGCCCTTGCGACTCGAGCGTCTCGACCACGGCGATGCCCATCTCGGTGTCGTCGGTCGTCGCCCACGGATGGCGCGAGGGCTCGTGGCGGCGCTCGGCGTCGCCGTCGTGATTGCCGAACTCGCCCAGGGCCGTGCCGAGGGCGTCGCCGACCGAGAGGCCGTCCAACGAGAGGCGGGCCAGCGTCAAGCGATCGGCGGCAGATAGTGTATTCATGACACTAAGTCTGCGTGCCTGTGGCCGCCGCGTCAAGCAGGCCGGTCTGCCCCCGTCAGCCGCCCGAGTGCGCGGACCCTTGACTTTCTGCGTCGCAGACCCGATCCTCCCGCGCCTTTCAACCTCCGTCAGGACACTCTCATGCAGCTTCGCGACTCGCTCTTCACTTCTGAATCCGTCACCGAAGGCCACCCGGACAAGATCTGCGATCAGGTCTCTGACGCCGTCCTCGACGAGTGTCTCAAGCAGGATCCCAAGAGCCGCGTGGCGCTCGAGACGGGCGTGAAGACGGGCCTCGTGGTGCTGCTGGGCGAGATCACCACCAAGGCGCACATCGACTACCCGTCCATCGTGCGCAAGACGGTCGAGCGCATCGGCTTCACCGACGGCAAGATGGGCTTCGACGCGCGCTCGTGCGCCGTGATGGTGGCGGTCGAGCAGCAGTCGCCCGAGATCTCGATGGGCGTGAACGCGGCGGCCGACGGCTCGCAGGAGCAGGGCGCCGGCGACCAGGGCCTGATGTTCGGCTACGCCTGCGACGAGACGCCGGAGCTGATGCCGATGCCGATCTCGCTGGCGCACAAGCTGACCAAGCGGCTCGCGGAGGTGCGGCGCAAGGAGCTCAAGTGGCTGCGTCCCGACGGCAAGAGCCAAGTCACCGTCGAGTACAAGAACGGCCGCCCGCACAAGGTGGGCACGGTCGTGATCGCGGCGCAGCACGACGAGGAGATCTCGACCGAGGCGCTCCGTGAGGCCATCAGCGAGCTCGTGATCAACCCGGTCGTGCCCGCGGAGCTGCGCGCGCCGGACATGAAGCGGTGGATCAACGCGACGGGCCGCTTCATCATCGGCGGGCCGCAGGGTGACTCGGGCGTGACGGGCCGCAAGATCATCGTCGACACGTACGGCGGCATGGGCCGTCACGGCGGCGGCGCGTTCTCGGGCAAGGACCCCTCGAAGGTGGACCGCTCGGCGGCCTACGCGGCGCGCTGGGTGGCCAAGAACGTGGTCGCGGCCGGGCTGGCGAAGCGCTGCGAGGTGCAGCTCGCGTACGCCATCGGCGTGGCGCAGCCGGTGAGCGTGCTCGTGGAGACGTTCGGCACGGCGGCGGTCGACGAGAGCCAGATCGAGGCGGCGGTCCGCAAGACGTTCGACCTGCGTCCGGCGGCGATCATCCGCGACCTGAATCTGCTCCGCCCGATCTACCAGGTGACGGCGGCGTACGGGCACTTCGGGCGCACCGAGGCCGAGTTCACGTGGGAGAAGACGGACCGCGCGGACGCGCTGCGGCAGGCGGCGGGGCTGAAGGGCGCGGCGTAGAGGTCGCGCAGGTCAGTCAGGCAGGGTTCGTGAAGTGCGACGGCGCGGCGGTGATCTTCGGATCACGCCGCGCTGTCTGCTTCGGGCCCGGGCTCGCTCGAGCGGGCCGTTCGTCGGCGCACAGTCGGCCTCCCGTTTGCTGTATGTTCCGCGGCGATTTTCGACTCCACAAGGAGCTGGCGTGCCCGTCTGGCAAGCGATCGTGCTCGGCATCGTGCAAGGCCTCGGTGAGTTCCTGCCGATCTCGTCGTCGGCGCACCTCATCCTCGTGCCGTGGCTGTTCGGCTGGGAGGACCCGGGGCTGGCGTTCGATGTGGCGCTGCACTGGGGCACGCTGTTCGCGGTGCTGCTCGTGTTCTGGCGCGACTGGCTCGAGCTCATCCAGGCGGGCGCGAAGTCGGTGCTGGAGCGGCGCATCGTGGGCGATCCCAAGCGGCAGCTCTTCTGGGCGCTCGTGATTGCGACGATTCCGGGCGCCATCATCGGCAAGCTCCTGGCGCATCGCGCCGAGGAGGAGCTGCGCGCGCCGCTGCTCATCGCGGCCACGTTGACGATCGTGGGCGCGATCCTCTGGTGGTGTGACAAGCGCGGGCGCAAGGTGCGCGCCATCGAGGAGATGGGCTTCGGCGAGGCGGCCATCATCGGGCTCGCGCAGGCGTGCGCGCTGGTGCCGGGCGTGTCGCGCAGCGGGTCGACGATGAGCGTGGCCTTGTGGGCCGGCTACACGCGCGATGCGGCGGCGCGGTTCTCGTTCTTGCTCTCGACGCCGATCATCTTCGGCGCGGGTCTGATGAAGCTGCCGGCGCTCATCCACGCGCTCAAGGGGCATCCGGTCGCGGGCGATCCGCAGCTCTCGGTGGCGGCGCTCCTCTCTGGAATGGCGGCGGCCGCGATCGTGGGCACGATCGTCATCCGCTGGCTGCTCGCGTATCTGCGCGGACACTCGGTGGCGGTGTTCTCGATCTATCGCGCGGCGGTGTCGGTGGGCATCGTGGTGCTGTGGTTCCTGGGCAAGCGGTAGATGGCGCTCGCGGTCCCCACGGTCGGCGATCTCGAACGCGAGCTCGCGGCGTTCTCTGCGCGCAAGGCGCCGGACCTGGGGCGCGCGGCGGCGGTGCTGATTCCGCTCCTGCCGCGGCCGGACGGGCTGCACCTGCTCTTCACCGAGCGGTCGGCGCAGCTCAAGACGCACGCGGGGCAGATCAGCTTTCCGGGCGGGTCGATCGAGGCGGGCGATCCCACGCCGGTGCACGCGGCGCTGCGAGAGGCGCGCGAAGAGGTCGGGCTCGTGCCTGAAGACGTGCGCGTGTTGGGCACGCTCGATGACTGCCCGACGTTCGTGACCGGCTTCGTGATCACGCCGATCGCGGGCATCGTGAAGTTCGATCCGCACGCGGAGTTCAGCTATCCGTGGCGCGCGAATCCGGGCGAGACGGCGCGGCTGCACGAGCTGCCCGTGGCTGGCTTCTGCGACCCCGCGAACCTGCGCGTGGAAGAGCGCACGGTGCAGGGATTTCGCTACGAGCTGTTCTGGTACACGGTGAACGGCACGGTCGTCTGGGGCGCCACGGCGCGCATCGTGCACCAGCTCATCGAACTCGGCCTCGGGCGCGGTCCGGGGCTCGGGCCCGAAGAGTGGCCGCTCAGGGAACCCACGGGAGAGAAGACATGAGTCTGCACGCGATCATCCTCGCGGGAGGGAGCGGGACGCGGTTCTGGCCGCTGTCGCGCGCGAAGAAGCCCAAGCAGTTCCTCAAGCTGGTGACGGGGAACGCGCTCATCGCGGAGACGTTTGCGCGCGTCGAGCAGCTCGTGCCGAAGGAGCGCGCGTGGGTGGTGTGCGGGCGCGATCACGCCGAGGGCGTGCACGAGTGCCTGCCGATGCTGCCGCAGTCGCACATCGTGGTGGAGCCGGCTGCGCGGAACACGGCGCCGGCGATCGGGCTCGCGGCGGTGCACGCGCTGCACGAGGACAAGGATGCGCTGCTGGTGGTGCTGCCGAGCGATCACCACATCGCGTTTCCGGAGAGGTTCCGTGAGTCGCTGCAGGTGGCGGCTGCGGTCGCGGAGACGGGACAGCTCGTCACGCTCGGCATCAAGCCCACGCGGCCCGAGACGGGGTACGGCTATCTGAAGCGCGGCGCGGCGCAGGCGAACGCGTTCGCTGTGGAGGCGTTCGTCGAGAAGCCCGAGCTGAAGACGGCCGAGCGTTATCTCGCCGAGGGCACGTATCTGTGGAACGCGGGCATCTTCCTCTTCCGCGCGGACGCGATCCTGAAGGCCTTCGCGCAGCACCTGCCCGACATGCACAAGGGGCTGATGACGATCGGCGAGGCGCTCGCGCGCGGCGACGGCGATGCGGTGTCGCGCGAGGTGTTTCCGCGGCTCGCGGGGATCAGCATCGACTACGGCGTGATGGAGCCGGAGTCCAAGGCGGGCGCGAAGATCTCGCTCGTGCCCGGGGATTTCGGCTGGAGCGACGTGGGCTCGTTCGCGGCGCTGCCCGAGGTGCGGCCGCTCGATGCGCGCGGGAACGCCGTGGGCGGCGATGCGATCGCGATCGACTGTGATGATTGCGTCGTGCTCGGCGAGGGCGGGCGCTTCGTGGCTGCGCTGGGCCTTCACGGCGTGTGCGTGGTCGACGCGGGCGATGCGCTGCTCGTGATTCCGCGCGAGCGCGCGCAGGACGTGCGCCAGGTGGTCGACGCGCTCAAGTCGCAGGGCCGGGGCAATCTGTTGTAGACAGCGCGCAAGCGAACTTCAGGAGTGGCGATGACGATCCCGACGCATGTGTTCCGCGAGTACGACATCCGAGGCCTCGTGGCGACGGAGCTGACGCCGCAGTTCGCGCTGGCGCTGGGCCGCGGGTTCGCTGAGTTCTTGCGCGCGAACAATCCGGGCGCGCAGAGCGTGGTGCTGGGGTGCGATCACCGGCTCTCGTCGATCCCGCTGGCGCAGGCGTTCAGCGCGGGCGTGCGCGAGCGGGGGCTGGACGTGATGTTCATCGGCGTGGTGCCGACGCCGCTCACGTACTTCGCGGCGAATGTGCTGCCGGTCGACGGCCTGTGCATGATCACGGGCTCGCACAATCCGCCGGAGTACAACGGGTTCAAGATCGGGCTCGGCAAGACGACGCTCGCGGGGCCTGAAGTGCAGGCGCTCAAGGGCAAGGTGCTGGAGCTCGAGGCCAAGCCCCTGCCGAAGGCCGCGCGCGAGGGGCGCGAGACGAAGTTCGACGCGATCACCCCGTATCTGGCGCTCATCACGCAGACGCTGGGGACCGCGCAGCGCAAGCTCAAGGTGGTCTGCGACGCGGGCAACGGCACGGGCGGCCTCGTGGGGCCTGAGCTCTTGCGGCGGCTCGGACACGAAGTCATCGAGCTGTTCTGCGAGCTCGACGGCACGTTCCCCAATCACCATCCGGATCCGACGGTCGAGAAGAACCTCGTGGACCTGCAGCGCAAGGTGCGCGAGACGGGCGCGGACCTGGGCATCGCCTGGGACGGCGATTCGGATCGCCTCGGCGCCGTGGACGAGACGGGCCGCATCCTCTGGGGCGACCAGCTCATGATTCTGTTCTCGCGCGATCTGCTCGCGCAGGTGCCGGGCGCGGCGATCGTGGGCGAGGTGAAGTGCTCGCAGACGCTCTATGACGACATCACGGCCAAGGGTGGCCGCGCGATCATGTGGAAGGCGGGGCACTCGCTCATCAAGGCGAAGATGAAGGAGGAGCACGCGCTGCTCGCGGGCGAGATGAGCGGGCATTTGTTCTTCAAGCACCGCTGGTTCGGGTTCGACGACGGGATCTATTCGTCGGCGCGCTTGCTCGAGCTGCTCGCGCGGACGCCGAAGAAGGTGGGCGAGCTGCTCGCGGATGTGCCGAAGACGTATGCGTCGCCGGAGATTCGCTTCGACTTCGCGGAGGAGAAGAAGTTCCGCGCGGTGCAGCTCGCGACGGAGCGGCTGCGGGCGCACGGGAAGACGATCGAGGTCGACGGCGTGCGCTTGATCGTCGAGGGCGGCTGGGGGCTCGTGCGCGCGTCGAACACGCAGCCGCTGCTGGTGCTGCGCTGGGAGGCGATCAGCGAGGCGCGGCTCGCGGAGATCGCGGCGCTCATCGAGGGCACCGTCGAGCAGATCCGGCGCGAGCTGGGCGGTTAGCCGACGCACGCGGCCGCCCGCGGTTTCAGGGACGACAGGTCGGGGTAGGTATCTCTGCGACCTTCGACCGGCTGGGGGCTCTTCCGGCCAGTCGCGGCGCTGCGCTAGACTCCACAGCGGAGCCTCTGCATGCGTCGAGACGGCGTCACGCTAGGGATTGATCTCGGGGCCACCACCGTCCGTGCGGCGGTCGTGGACGAGGGCGGCCGCCTCATCGGGCAGGAGCGGCACCGGCTGCAGAGCAAGGAGCCGCCGCAGGTCGCTGAGGCGATCGTGCGCGCCTCGAAGACCGCGTGTGCGGCCGCGGGCCTGCCGTTCTCGGAGATGCTGGGCCTGGGGCTCGCGGTCGACGGCCGTGTGCACAAGGCGACGGGCGTGATCACGGCGAGCCCGGCGCTGGGCTGGCGCGATGTGCCGCTGCTCAAGCTGCTCCAGGCGCGGGTGCCGAAGGTGCCGATCGCGCTGACGAACGATCTCGCGGCGGTGGTGTGGGCCGAGCGCATGGCGGGCGCGGCCAAGGGCGTCGATGACCTGCTCGTGGTCCTGCTCGGCTCGCATGTCGGCTGCGGCCTCGTGCTCGGCGGGCGGCTGCAAGAGGGCTGGAGCGGGCTCGCGGGCGATCTCGCGCACAGCAAGGTGTCGTCGGCGGCGCCGGATCCGCAGAAGCCCGCGGCGCATGGGCGGCAGTGCGGGTGCGGCCAGCGCGGGTGCTTGGATGCCTACGCGACCTCGACGGCGCTGTGTGCGTGGGCGCGGGACGACATTCGCATCGCGCAGGCGGCGGCGCGCGCGGCGGGGAAGCCGAACCTCGTGGGCAAGCGGCTGCTGGATCTCGTGGGCGGGGATCCCGACAAGATCACGGCGGCGGCGATGGAGCGCGCGGCGCACGAGGGGGATGAGCTGTCGCGGCGGCTGCTCGATGAAGCGGCGCGCATGCTCGGCTTCTCGGTGGCGAATCTGCTGACGATGCTGAACCCGCAGCGCTTGCTGCTCGGGGGCGGGTTGCTGTCGAGCTCGCCGCGCATGATGCGGCTCGCGCAGGACGCGATCGATCTGTACGCGAGCAAGGCGGCGCGGATCTCGTGCACGGTGGGCGCGCCGGCGCTGGGGGATGACGCGGGCGTGGTCGGGGCGGCGCTGCTGGCGCGTGAGGCGGCCTGAGGATCGAAGAATTCGAGTTGGGGCGCTCCGGCCTTCGGCCTCCGCTTGTGCGGGGCCTCTACGCCGGCCCCGCAACGCCCCGCGCGCGTGGCCCGGTGGCGACCGGTGCAAGGAATCGGCGCGTGGCGTCACCGCCCCAGGCTAAAGCCAAGCCCTGAAGGGCTGGGGCTAGTGAAGAGCGAAGCCTCGCTGTCGCGAGGCTCCTTCCGGCCTGAAGGCCGGGCCGTGTCGAATGGGCGGCGGCGCAGATCCGGGCGCAGGACGCCCATGACCGATCGGGGCGACCACCCG
>JAFEBC010000350.1 GCA_018266095.1 Deltaproteobacteria bacterium | reverse complement strand
TGGAGAGCGGCGCGGTGCAGAGGGCGTCCGCAGACTTCGCCTCGATGGCGTCGATGGCGGCGTTCAGGTAGGCGGCGGCGGCGTGGCCGGCAGCGTGGGCGCGCGCCTCGTCGGGCGGGCCTGACCTGCGCTCGGTGGGAGTGAGCCTCGTGACCTGGATGAGCTCTGCGCCCCGCGAGGCGAGGCCGCCCGGCGAGTTCCACAGCGGGAGTCCGCGCAGCTCGAGGGCGTCGTCGAGCGCGCCCAGGTCGCCGTAGACGACCGGCAGCATCGCCGCTTGCACGCGCGGGTCGTGCAAGGCCAGCGCGACCACCTCGGGCGAGATGCCGCACACGTCGCCGAGGGAGAGGGCGACGCGTGGCTTCTTCGGGGTCATGGGCGACCTTGCGCGCGGCTACAGCTTGGTGTCGATCTGCGCGCCCTTGCGCAGCGACTGCATGTAGTTGTCGCGCTCCTTCATGATCGAGTCGTTGGCGAGGCGCTGGCGGATCTCCTCCTGCACCTCGGCGATGGGGCGCTTGGCCACCTCGCGGCGGTCGGCCACCTTGAAGAGGAAGAAGCCCGCCGGGGTCTGGATGACGTTGGTCATGCCGCCCGCGGGGAGCTTGAAGAGCGCGGCCTCGGCGTCGGGGAAGAGCGTGCCCTTGCGCATCCAGCCCAGATCGCCGCCCTCGTGGGCCGTGGGCGCATCCGAGAGGTCGCGGGCCACCAGCGCGAACTCCTCGCCGGCCTGCAGGCGCGCCTGGGCCTTGGCCAGCTTGGCCCTGGCGGCCGCCTCCTGCGCGGGCGTCGCGCCGGCCGCGAGCTGCACGAAGAGGTTGCGCACGCGGATCTCGGTGTCGGTCTCGCCGTACTGCGCGGCGTAGGCGGCCTGCACCTCCTCGTCCGACACCTTGCGCGGCTTGACCTTGTACTGCAGCAGCTTGAACTGCAGCGCCTGGCGCCGCAGCGAGTCCTTGACGAGCTGGAAGGAGATGCCCTGGCCCGCGAGCGCGGTCTTGAAGGCCTCGAGGTCCATGCCGTTCTGGTGGGCGAGCGCGTCGGCCTGGCGCGTGACCTCGTCGTCCGTGACCTCGACGCCCAGGTTCACGGCCTCGGCCTCGATGAGCTTCTCGTCGATGAGCTGCTCCAGGCCCTTCTTCTCCAGCTCCAGCACCTCTTGCTGGCGCGCGGGGCCCGCCGAGGTCAGGTGCTGCACCTCGTACTGCACGCGCTCGTCGACCTCGGACAGGAGGACGGGCTGGCCGTTCACCACCGCGGCGATGCGCTCCTTGATCTCGGCGCGCGCGAGGGCCGGCGCGAGCAGGCAGAGGGCGAGGGCGGTGCGGGCGCAGCGGGAGAGCGAGAACGTCACGGCAGCATCTTTCGTCTTGAGGAAGAAATGCGGGCGCACCATAGCAGGATCACGAGCGGAAGGATCGCCCCGGCTGCCGCTTGGACGCGGGTCGTGCGCGATGCTTCACGGCGACTCTGCCTTGGCCGGCGGGGCGCGATCGGGCTGCACGAGGCGCGCGATCACCGCGTCGTCGATGGTGACCACGGCCTTCTTGCGCAGCTCGTCGACCACCGCGCGCTCGGCCGACAAGCGCGCCTCGGCGAGCAGGCGGTGCTCGAGCTCAGGCGTCGCGTCGGCGAGATTCTTGTGGCGGCCCGGGCGCTTATCGAGCTGCTTGAGCACGTGGTAGCCGTAGCGGCTGCGCAGGACGCCCGAGAGCTGGTTTTTCTGCAGGGCGAAGCAGTCGTCGAAGGGCGGCGGCATGGTGCCGCGCGGATAGAAGCCCAGGTCGCCGCCGTCGCGGGCGTCGGGCGACTGCGAGTGCTGGCGCGCCAGCTCCTCGAAGGACGCGCCCTTGCGGGCCTGGTCGAGCACGGCCTTGGCCTCCGGCGCGGAGGACACCATGATCTGCGCGCAGCGCACCTCCTCGGGCACCTCGAACAGGAGCGACGGGTCGTGGCTGCGCTGGGCCTTGTCGTAGGCCGCCTTCAGCTCCTGCGGCGTGGGCCGCGCGATCTTGACCTGCGCGGCGAGCCAGTGCTCGGCGGTGAGGCGCTCGCGGATCTCGTCGGTCAGCTCTTCGGCGGTGAGGCCGTCGGCGGCGAGGCGCTCGTTGAAGCTGGGCCCGCCGGTGCGCGCCGACTCCTTGAGCTCGTCGAGCTCGCGCTGCACCTCGGGCTCGGCGACGAGCAGGTTCTCGGCCTTGGCCCGGGCCAGCAAGAGCTTCTGCTCGATGAGCGGGTCGAGCAGCGCGCGGCCCTGCGTGACGAGGGCCTCCTGCGGGAGCGGATCGGTGCCGCGGCGCGTGCGGGTGAACTCACGCTGCAGCCGCGAGAGGAGGATGGGCACGCCATCGACCACGGCCGCAGCGGGCGGCGGCGGCGGAGGAGGAGGAGGCGGCGGCTTGCAGGCCAGCGCTGACGAGACGAGCACCAAGACGAGCGCGCCCCCGAAACGACACAGCCGCCTCCCCTGCGAAGGAGAGACGGCTGCGTGTGCATCATGCGGCATCGACATGGCGGGCCGCACCTGCATCGGGGACTACTTCGACTGCGCCGGCGCGGCGGGCGGCTGGCCCGGCATCGGCGGACGCGGCTGGAGCTGCATCGGCTGGCCAGGCTGGCCCGGCGCGGGGGCGAGCATCGGCTGGCCCGGGCGCGGCTGGCCGCCCATCATCCCGCCCTGCGGCATCCCCGGCATGCCCGGCGGCATCTGGCCAGGCGCCTCGGCGGCGGTGACCTTGTTGAGCTCGGCGTCGTCGATGGTGACCTTGCCGCCCTCGCGCAGCTTCTTGACGAAGTCGTCGTACTCCTTGCTGCGACGCTCACGCGCCATGCGGCCGCGGATCGACTCCTTGCTCTCCTCGAACTTGCGGTCGAGCGCCACGGTCTTGACCTGCAGCTTCACGACCTCGACGCCCTGGGGCGACTCGAAGATGGGCGACTTCTCGCCCGGGTTCTTGAGCGCGAAGGCCGCGTTGGCGAGCTCGGCCGAGTAGAGCTTGGTCAGGTCGTCCTTGGTCTGGAAGCGCAGGTCGCCGCCCATGGGCGCAGACTGCTTGTCGGAGGACGACTTCATGGCCGTGGCCTGGAACGCGTTCGGGTCGTTCTTCTTCTCCTTGTCCTCGATGTCCTTGAGGAGGCCCGTGAGCGTCTTCTTGGCGGCCGCGCGCGCCTTGGCGTCGCCCTTGGGCGCGTCGATGACGATGCGGAAGATGCGCGCCTTCTCCGGCTTGACGAAGTCGTCCAGGTGCGCGTCGTAGAACTTCTTGAGCTCGTCGTCGGAGATGTCGGCGCCCGAGAGCCGCTCGTCGAGCTGCTGCTTCAGGAGCTCCTGCACCATCGCGCGCTTCATCTGCTCGCGCACGGCCGGCGTCTTGTCGAGGCCGCGGCGCTCGGCCTCCTGCGCCAAGAGCTCGTTGCGGATGAGGTTCTCCAGGAACTCCTTCTTGCGCTCGAGCGTGTTGTAGCGGGCGCGCAGGAAGGGCGAGGTCTCGTCGAGGCGCTTCTTGAACTCGTCGGCGGTGATGATGTCGTCGCCCACGTGCGCGACGGCGGGGCCGGTCTTGGTCTCGTGCGTCGACGACGAGCCGCCCTTGGGGCAGCCGAAGGACGCGACGGCCGACGAGGCCAGGGCGCAGGCGAGGAGGGTGCGGGAGAGGGTCTTCATGCGGTGTTCCTTGCAGAGGGACCTGGCAGCGGCCCCAGCGAGTGGAAAACGAAACGGTGCCGAATCGCAGCATTGGCCACCTCAAGTCAAGAGAGAGACTGCGGGGTCCGCGCCGCGGCAGAGTGCGCGCTCGCGCCCGACCCTGGACTTTGGTAAGCTGAACCCGGAACGAATCTACACACCTGCTTCCCGGCGGCGCAGCGCGACGCCTGGGCGTGCGGGGCCGTCCCGCCTCACGGAGCGTCCGGAACCATGGCTCACTCGAAGAAGACCGAGACGCGGTCCGTCTCCATGGACGACCTCAAGGAGGGCGTGACCGCGAAGGCCGGGCACCCGCTCATCCTCCTCGTGGGCGGCGCGCCGGGTTCGGACGTGCCGTGGACCGAGGACGAGGGCGGGGGCGATGAGGGCACAGGCTCGCCAGGGGATCCGACCGGCGATCGGCCGCCCGATCCGACCGGCGAGAACCAGGGCACGGCCGACGAGGGCTCGCACGAAGAGGGCACCGCGGCGCCGGCGGACTCGAAGGGCCCGGGGCAGCTCTCGGTGCAGTTCGTGAATCCGGCAGGCAAGCCGCAGCCGCACGTCGAGGCCGAGCTGACGCTCCCGGACGGGTCCAAGCGCGCGGGCAAGAGCGACGAGGAGGGCTACTTCGCGGTCCAAGAGCTCCCGGCTGAGGGCTCGTGCGCGCTGAATGTGCCCGATCTCGACGCCATGCCGCCCTCTGCGGCCGCGGCGGCCGAGGGCCACGTGAAGTACGCGCCGGCGATGCCGCTGATGGTGGGCTCGCGCACCATCGTGGAATTGCCCGCGATGATCCGGCGCGGCAAGCTGACCGGCCTGCACTTCGAGACGGACAAGACGTTCCTCAGGCCCTCGGCGATGGCCGGGATCCGCATGCTGGGCACGCTGTACCAGAGCTACGCGAACCTGGCCGTGCTCGTGTCCGGCCACACCGACACGCAGGGCGCGGCCGACTACAACCGCGGGCTGTCGGAGGAGCGCGCGCAGTCGATCGCGCAGTTCCTGCAGGACGACGTCGATTCGTGGCTCGGGAAGTACAAGCCGCAGCCGCACTCGAAGGCGTGGGGCGTGCGCGAGGACCAGTACATGCTGGCCACGCTGCCGCAGGGCGGGACGCCCTTCTACGCCGGCAAGATCGACGGCCAGGCCGGGCCGGGGACGGCCGACGCGTACAAGAAGTTCCAGGCGTCCAAGGGCCTCGCGCAGTCGGGCAAGGGTGACGACGACACGCGCCGCGCGCTCATCACCGACTACATGGCGCTCGAGGGGACGTCGACGCCGAAGACGGCCAAGGTGGCGACGCACGGCTGCGGCCTCACGCACCTCGCCGAGCCGACCGGGCCGGGAGTGGCGAGCGAGACCAACCGGCGCGTCGAGATCTTCCTCTTCGAGGACGACGCCACGCCGCCGCCGCAGACGCCGTGCCCCGCGGGCGGGTGCCCCGAGTATCCGCAGTGGGTGTCGCAGTCGGTGGTCACGGTGGATCTCGACCAACCGCCGGGGAAGCTCACCGTCACCGTGAGCGACGACAAGGGTCCGCTCGACGGGGCCAACGTGCACGTGGCCGGTCCCATCGCGCTCGACCTGACCACCACGCAGGGCACCGCGAGCTTCGACAACCTCGTGCCGGGGCACTACACGGTCATCGCCGAGAAGGCCGACTTCACCGCGGCGGACGCGCAGGTGGACATCGCGCCGGGCGCCACGGGAGCGGTCGCGCTGACGGTGGCGCCGGTGAAGAAGCAGATGGTGATCACGCGCTTTGACGCCGCGTCCGCGACCGCCAAGGACGCCAAGGCCTTCGGCACCGCCAACCCCAACTCCAAGCTCGCCAAGGACAGGGTGTAGGCCATGTCCCATCCCCTGGTCATCGTGAAGAACGGCTTCATCTCGCTCTCGTGGGACGTGAAGGACTACGAGGTCGGCAGCACCGTCGGCGTCACGGCCGACAAGGATCCGGGCGACGGCGTCGTCTGCTTCCCGCCCACCGTCGACGGGCACATGACGTTCGACAAGGAGACGGGCGTCGGCACCGGCTCGTACCTCATGCGCATGCGCAACGAGGGCGAGTTCAACTTCACCATCACCATCAAGCCCAAGAGCGGCGGCGACGACGTGGTGCAGACCAAGCACGTGAGCTGCCAGGTCGATCCCAAGATCCTGCACTTCAAGTCGCTGGTCGCCGACAAGACCGAGGCCGAGGTCGGCGAGGACATCACGCTCTCGTGGGAGATCGAGAACTACAGCGGCGAGCAGACGGTGCTGCGGACCATCTATCCCGACAATCCGCTCAACCGCGACGCTCCCACGGGCGCAGACGGCAAGGGCACCTTCGTCGACACGCCGACGGCGGAGGTCAAGCCGGGCGACACGACCTACCAGATGTTCGACATCGACACCGAGGCGCCGGACATCCAGTACTGGCTGCAGCTCTCGCCGAAGGTGACGGTGAAGCTCACGCGCGCCACCGACTGGCAGGCGATGTTGCCCACGCGCGCCGCGACCAAGTCGGGCGCGGTGTACGCCAAGCTCAACCGCGACAATCCGGGCCCGCCGACCATCGACTATCTCGCCGACTCGTTGATGACCGAGACGCCGCCTGCGGATCCGGCCGCCACCGACGACGAGAAGAAGAAGGCGCTGCAGAAGGTCATCGACGCGCGCGCGCGCATCCCGCCGCGGCCGTTCCACATCGACTTCACGCAGGGCAAGGGCAACCTGTACATGCCCAGCGGGCAGTTCCGCGCGAAGACCTCGAAGCTCGAGGGCATCGACGAGACGCCGGAGTTCAAGAGCTTCACCGCGGTGTCGGACAAGATCCTGCCGTCGAAGTGCGACAAGACGAAGCCGGACTTCGACGCGGACCAGGCCAAGATCTGGGAGTACTTCAAGCGCGTGATGCCGGCCGAAGGCATGCCGACCACGATCACGGCGGCGGCGGTGGACGCGTTCGTGACCATCGGCGCGGGGTTCGCGTCGTCGGGCCACCTGGCGCAGAAGCTGTTCAAGAACCTGCTCGCCATGTCTGCCACCAAGCTGTCCGAGCGCGCCACGGCGGCGGGTCTGCGCGCGGACGTCATCGGCGGCAAGAACGAGTTCATCGTCGTCGACACCACCAAGGGGTGCATCCTCAAGGGGGCCGACGCGGCGAACTACATCTGCACCAACGTGCAGCTCTTGAGCTTCATCGCCAACTGCGGCATCGGCGCGCAGGGCGACATCCGCAAGGGGACGGGGCCCATCGTCGAGAGCGACCCGAAGATCCAGGAGGCGCAGATCCGGGGCATGCTCGACGCGCAGTTCGCGGCCTTCGGCGACTCTGCGGGGCCGACCGCCGACATCATCGGTTGGCCGCAGCCGCCCGAGGAGCGCTTCGTGCTCATCGCGCACGCGCGGCACGGCGGCGACTTCGCGGGCTGGAAGGGCGGCCTGGGCGACAACGACGCCCCGGGCGCGGACACGGCGACGGTGGCGCACAACGTGTGGGCGCGGCTCAAGAAGAAGCTGGGCGCGAACACGGCGACCACGGGGCCGATCACGGTGGTGAAGAAGGCGCGCGCGATCTGCGACGCGTTTCCGACGGCGAAGGCGGTCATCAAGGCGCACGCCGACGCGGAGATCGACGGCTACGACTACAAGACGAACACGGGCCAGAAGGGCGCGGACTGGAAGAAGGACCAGGGCCCGTAGCTCGGGGAAGCGCCGGGCGATCGAGCTTGCTCGATGAGGGAACCGCAGGTTCCTCCAACAGCCTAGTCGCGCAGCGCGCAGCCGTTCAGCTCCTGCAAGAGCCTGCGCGCGCTCTCCAGCACCGCGTGCGCCGGCGTCTCCTTCGGCTTCTCTCCGGGCGGCGTGGCCTCCACCGGCAGGTGCTCGACGAGCTCCATGCCCGGCGTGAGCCGATAGCGCCCCTTGCCGCGCGCGACGAGGCCCGCGAGCTTCTGCGGATCGAGCAGCGCGTCCGGCCCGAGCTGCACCACCAGCCTGGCGGGGCCCGACTTGAGCCCGCGCATGCGCAGCGCGCGCAGCACGATCTTGAGCGACATGACCTCGACCAGCGCGTCCGTCTCGGGAGGCGTCTCGCCGCAGGTGTCGCGCAGCTCGCCCTTCACGTCGTAGAGCTCTTCCTCGCTCTGGGCCTGCGCGAGCTTCTTGTAGAAGTAGAGCCGCTGCTGCACCTCGGGCACGTAGTCCTCGGAGATGAGCGCGGCCACCGGCAGCTCCACGTCCGGCTCGATCTCCTCGCGCAGCGGCTCGCCGCGCAGCTCCGAGACGGCCTCTTCCAAGAGCTGCGTGTACAGCTCGAAGCCCACGGCCTCGATGGTGCCCGACTGGTCCGGCCCGAGCAGATTTCCCGCGCCGCGCATCTCCAGGTCGTGTGACGCGATCTGAAAGCCCGCGCCCAGCTCGGTGAACTGCTGCAGCACTTGCAGGCGCTTCTGCGCATCGCGCGTCATCGGGCGCCGCGCGGGCACGAGCAGGTACGCGTACGCGCGCTCGCGGCTGCGGCCGACGCGCCCGCGGATTTGATAGAGCTGCGAGAGGCCGAACGTGTCCGCGCGGTTCACCAAGATCGTGTTCGCGCTGGGGATGTCGAGGCCGCTCTCGATGATGGCGGTGCACAAGAGCACGTCGTGCTTCTTCTCGACGAACTCAGTCATCACCTCCTCGAGCTTGCCCTCCGCCATCTGCCCGTGCGCGACCGCGATCTTGGCCTGCGGCACGAGCTTCTGCAGATAGTCCTTCACGCCCAGGATCGACTGCACGCGGTTGTGCAGGAAGAACACCTGGCCGCCGCGCGACAGTTCGCGTTCGATGGCCTCCTTGATGGTGTGCCCCTCGAACTTGCACACGAAGGTGCGGATGGCGCGGCGGTCCACGGGCGGCGTGGTGATGAGCGAGAGGTCGCGCACGCCCATCATGGCCATGTTGAGCGTGCGCGGAATCGGCGTGGCCGAGAGCGTGAGCACGTCGACGAGTTTCTTGAGCTTCTTGATCTGCTCCTTGTGCTTCACGCCGAACCGCTGCTCTTCGTCCACGATGAGCAGGCCCAGGTCCTTGAACGACACGTCCGGATTCAGGAGCCGGTGCGTGCCGATGATCACGTCCACGCGGCCTTCGCGCGCGCGCTGGAGGATCTCCTTGTGCTCCTTGGGATCGCGGAAGCGCGACACCATCTCCACGCTGATCGGATAGTCCTTGAAGCGCTTCTGGAAGGTGCGGAAGTGCTGCGCGCAGAGCACCGTGGTGGGCACGAGCACCGCGACCTGCTTCTTGTCCTCGACCGCCTTGAAGGCCGCGCGCAGGGCCACTTCCGTCTTGCCGTAGCCGACGTCGCCGCAGACGAGGCGATCCATGGGCTTGGGCTTCTGCATGTCGCGCAGAACGTCGTCGATGGCCTTGGCCTGGTCGGGCGTCTCGTCGAACTCGAAGTCGCTCTCGAACTGCAGATAGAGCGCGTCGGGCGGGTTGAAGGCGTGGCCCTCGTGCGCGCTGCGGGCGGCGTAGACCTCGAGCAGCTCGGCGGCCATCTTGAGCAGCTCTTCTTTGACGCGCGCCTTGCGCTTCTGGAAGGTCTGGCTCTTGAGCGAGTCGAGCTTGGCCGACTGCGGATCGGCGCCGGTGTACTTCTGGATCTGCCGCAGGCGACCGACCGGCAGGTACAGCTTGTCCTTGCCCGCGAACTGGAGCTGGATGAAGTCGGCGGCGATGCCGCGCACGTTCAGGCGGACGAGCCCGTCGTAGCGCGCGATGCCGTGCTCGACGTGGACGACGAGATCGCCTTCCTTCAGGTCGCGGAAATCCGCGCCGTCCGCGCCGAACGTCTTCGGCCGGCGTCCCTGCTTGCGCACCAGCGCGCGCGGGCCGAAGAGGTCCTCGTCCGAGAACAGCGCGATGCGCGTGGCGGTGTCGACGAAGCCCGCGGAGACCTCGCCGATGAGGAGCTGCGCGTGGATGTGCGAGTCGTAGAGCGTGGCGCCGTAGGCACCGTGCGCGGCCACGCCGGCGGCGTCCGAGCTCCTGCGCAACAGCAGCGGATCGGGCGCGTCCACGAGCTGCGCCATGAGGTTGCGATCGAGCAGGAGCCGCTTGGTGCGCTCGGCCAGCGCCGTGGAATGGCAGGCGATGAACGAGACGATCCCGCGCTCGCGGAAGCTCTGCAGCCGGCGCACGAGCGGCTCCAGCGCGCCCGACTCGCCGTGGTGGCCCTGGATCTCGCCGCGCAGCGATTGCGTCTCGCCGAGCGCGAACATGACCTCGCTCGTGCCGCGCGCCACCTCGGGCTCGGACTGCATGTCTTCGAGCTTCTCGATCACGTCCTGCGCGCCCGCGCCGCGGCCCATGCCGAGCTGCGAGAGCTCGAGCAGGCCCTTGGATTCGAGCCGCGCCCGCAGATCGCGCTCGTGCACGAAGTGCTGCTCGGGAGGGAAGGCGAGCTCGCCCTTGGCCTTGGCGGCGTTGAAGGCGGCCGTCAGATCGCGCCAGAGATCGCTCCACTGGCGCTCGAGCTCGAGCGGATCGTCGAGCACCACCAGCGCGTCGTCGGGCAGGTAGGCCGTGAGCGCGTCGAGGCCCTTGTCGAAGAAGCCCGGCAGGAGCGGCGAGAGGCCCGCCGCGAGCAATTGATCGTCCTGGCCCGCCTGCGAGAGCTCGTCGATGCGCTCGCGGATGAGTCGCGTGGGCACCTCGAAGAGGTCGGCAGCGGCGCGCACGGCAGCCACCGCGCGCTTCTTGCCCGCGTCGTCGAGCACGATCTCGCGGGCCGGACAGAGGGACAGCTCGGTGAGATCCGACACCGACCGCTGCGTCACCGGATCGAAGGCGCGGATGGTCTCGATGAAGTCGCCGAAGAACTCGAGCCGCACCGGCGTGGTGGCCAGCGGGCTCCACACGTCGAACACGCCGCCGCGCACCGCGAACGTGCCCGGATCTTCGACCAGCGGTGCCTTGAGGTACCCCGCCGCCGAGAGCCGCCGCGCCAATTCATCGCGGTCGATCTCCATCTCTTTCGAGAGCTGCAGCGAGCGCTGATCGAGCTCGGCGCGCGGGATCACCTTGCGCGCGAGGGCTTGCACGGAGAGCACGATCGCCCGCGGCACGCCCTTGGGGAGCGCCGACAGATGCAGGTGGAACAGCGCCGCGAGCCGCATCTGCGCGACCATGCGATCGGGCGTCAGGCCCTCGTACGGCAGGACTTCGTCGCCCGGGATGCGCAGCACGCGCGGCGCCGTCTCGGTCGCCTCCGGCGCGCCCGAAAACAGCCGCAGATCCCGCTCTAGCGCGTCCGCGGACTCCTCGTCCTTGACCACGCAGAGCAGCGGCCGCCCCGTCGACAGCGAGAGCTGCGTCAGTACGAACCCGCGCGCCGAGCCGAACAGTCCAGACGCGCGGGCGCGACGCGGCGACACGTCCCCCTTGGGGAACGCGGCGAGGAGCTCAGCGAGCGCGGTCGGCGAGCCTTTCGGCGCACCAAACGGGCTCTCGGGGGAGCGCTCTTGGGCCATGCGTGCGCGAGGGGTGTAGGGCTGGGCGGGCGCGAGGTCAAGCCGATCCGTCCCTTGCAGCGCCAACCTCCGTCACTCGTCCGGTGAAGCGACTTGCGCGCTGCGGCATCCTTCCGGCATGGCCCTCAAAGTCGGTGACACCGCCCCCGCGTTCGACCAGGTCGCCTCTGATGGTCGCCGCATCTCGCTCGCGGAGCTGCGCGGGAAGAAGAACGTCGTCCTGTACTTCTATCCAAAGGACGACACGGCCGTGTGCACCGCCGAGGCGTGCGGCTTCCGCGACCAGTACCCGAACCTCAAGGGGCTCGACACCGAGGTCGTGGGCGTCTCCGCGGACGCGAGCGATTCGCACAACGACTTCACCAAGAAGTACAGCCTGCCGTTCCCGCTGCTCTCGGATCCGGATCGCGCGCTGGCGAAGGCGTACGGCGCGTTCGAGGGCATCAAGGCCATGCTGGGCCGCGCGGCGCGCATCACGTACGTCATCGACAAGCAGGGCAAGATCGCGGGCGTGTTCGAGAGCGAGATCTTCGCCAAGAAGCACACCGAGGGCGTGAAGGCCGTGGTGGAGAAGCTGGCGCGCGCCTAGCGCGGCCTAGCGTAGGTGATCAAAGCCGGGCGGCAGCGCGGGCGCGACGGGCGCGCCGTGTGACGTGAGCTGTACGCGCGGACCCTGCGGCGAGGGCTTCATGAGCTTGCCGATCACCGCCGCGATTTCACCCATCTTGGCGAGCTTCTGCACGAACTTCTCGGCGTGCGCGGCGGGCATCGCGAGGAGCAGCGCGTAGTCCTCGCCGCCCGTGAGCGCGTACGCGAGCGCGTCGGGGGTATCGACGAGCGCGCCCTCGACGAGCGACTCGAGCGCGTAGTGCAGCGGGATCGACTGCAGCTCGACGACGGCGTCACAGCGGCTCGCGCGGAGGAGGTGCGTCAGGTCCTGCAAGAGGCCGTCGGACACGTCGATCGCCGCGTGCGCGCGGGCCGGGCCAGCCTTGGCGGCGAGCTGACCGATGTGCGCGAGCGGGCGCGGGGTCAGCAAGGCGTCCACAGCGAGCGTCTCGTTCGACTTGTCGCCGCTCTCGCGGCCGTCGTCGTCCTCGAAGGTCACCTCGGGCACACCCGCGCCCGCATCGATCGGCGCCTCGCGGCCCCCGCCCGCCATCACCTTCGGGGACTTCTCGCGCAACAGCTTCAAGCCCAGGGCCGGCCCGCCCACGCGGCCCACCAGCACGAGCGCGTCACCGGGCTTTCCCCCCGCGCGGGTCAGCGGCGCCTTCGCCTCACCGAGCGCGGTGATCGTGAGCGACCACACGGGGCTCTTCGTCACATTGCCGCCCACGAGCGGACACTGCTGCCTCGCGAGCGGCGCCATGCCCTCGGCCAGTACGCGCGCGATGCGCTCGGCGTCGTCGGTCTTCGGCACGCCCAGCGCGCAGAGAAATCCAAGCGGCTTCGCGCCCGCTGCGGCGAGATCCGAGAGGTTTACGGCAAGCGCCTTGTGCCCCGCGGCCCGCGCCCAGCGCAGCGTGCTCGCCGGATACGGATGCAGCGCGCGGTCGAAGTGCACGCCCTCGACGATCGCGTCCGTCGTGGCCACGAGCGTGTGGCCCTTGGACACCTTCACCTGCGCGCAGTCATCTCCCGGCCCGCGCACGACCTGTCGCGCCTTGTCCTTCCCGCGCGCGCCATCCCGCGCGAGGCCGAATGGCCGCAGGAACGTGTCGATGAGCGCGAACTCGCCGCTTTGCTCGCCCATGCCGGTCCCCGATCCTCAAACGCGAATGAACATTCGCATTTGGCGCATACGCCCCCGCGTGCGACGACTAGTGCCCGCTCGCCGTCAGCTCCAGCGGCGTCGACGGCGGCTCGATCGGGAGCACCAGCGTGAAGATCGACCCGCGCCCCGGCTCGCTGCGCACCATCACCTCGCCGCCGTGCGCGTCGATGTAGCTCTTCACGATCGAGAGCCCCAGGCCCGCGCCGCCGTACTCGCGCGACGCCGAGCTGTCCGCCTGGAAGAAGGTGTCGAACACCTTCTGCTGCAGCTCGCCGGGGATGCCGATGCCGTTGTCCTCGACCGAGATCTGGAAGTAGCCCGCGCTCCCGAACGGCCCGGCCGCGCTGGGCGCCTTCTCGGCGAGGCCCGCGCGCACGCTGATGGACCCGCCCGCCGGCGTGAACTTCACCGAGTTCGAGAGCAGGTTCACCACGCACTGGCGGATCTTGTCGCCGTCGATGATGACCTTCGGCAGATTGGCCGAGATGTCGGTCGTGAGCTGCAGCTTCTTCTTGAAGCTCTGCGGCAGCACCGACTCCATCGCGCTCTGGATGAGGTCCGCGAGCACGGTGGGCTTCCTCACGAGCTGCACGCCGCGCGCCTCGATGCGCGAGAGATCGAGGATGGACGAGATCAAGCGCAACAGCGCCTCGCCCTTCTCCAGGATCGTCTTGAGGTAATCCTTCTGCTCCTCGTTGAGCTCACCCGCGAGGCCCGCGAGCAGCATCTCCGAGTAGCCGATGACGCTCGTCAGCGGCGTGCGCAGCTCGTGGCTCACCGTGGCGAGGAAGTTCGACTTGAGCCGCGACAACTCCTGCAGCCGCTCGAGCGCCTCCGAGAGCTTCTTGTTCTTCTCGTTGACCTCGCGATAGCTCTCGGTCACCGACTCGATGTGGAGCTGGCTGGTGATGAGCGAGCGGTGCGACGTGTACACGAGCACGTCCACGATGCGCGCGAAGTGCTCCATGATCTTGCGCACCGTGCCCTCGGGAGCCCGCCGGATGCGCGCGATCAGCTCTCGCGCCTTCGCCAGATCGAACTCGCCCTCGAGCGAGCGCAGGTCCTGCCCGAGATCGCCCACGTCCTCGGGCATGAACGGCCCGAAGATGATGCGGCCCAGCATGTCGCCTTCGTACAGGATCGGCAGCATCAGGTAGCGCAGACCCGTGAAGCAGTTGCGCACCATCGGCGTCGGGTCCTCGAGCGGGCGCACCTTGATGTGCGTGACCGTGTCGGTGCACAGGCGGCGCCCGTTGGGCCCCGTGAACATGTAGGCGCAGAAGTCGCCCGACGCGACCTTCAGGTCCACGAGCTTGGTGCCTTGCGCGTCGAAGACCTTGAGGCCGATCTTGTACAGGTCCACGAACGTCTTGCAGACGTTGGTGAACGAGTTCAGGTCGAGCAGCTCTCCGAGGATGAGCTTGCGCTGGAGAATGCTCTCGGCCACTTACTTCCCCTCGACTTTCTTCGTCGGGGGCTTCTGCTCCGGCGAAGTCTCGTGCTTGTCCTCCGGCTTCACAGGCTCCGGCGTGCGCACCGCTGCGACCGGCTGCGACGGCGTCAGGTACGTGCTCTGCGCCGGGGGATCGACGAGGCAGCGGCGCACCTCTTCAACGAAGTTCGCCTTGTCGAGGCCGAGCTTGTCGCCGAGCAGGTACACCTTGTCGATGCGGTCGAACGTCAGCTCCACGAGCGCGAGGAACGTCTCCAGCACGCCCTCGCCGCTCACCGCCACCGCCTCGAACACGGGCTGGCGGCCCTCCTTGCGCATGTTCTCGACCGCCTGCGCAGTCGACGCGTCGCCCAGGTCCTTCTTGTTCCACTGGACCACGTGCGGGAGGTTCTCGATGGAGAGCCCGTTGATCTTCAGGTTCTCCACCATGTTCATCCAGTACTTGTAGTTCTCCTGCCGCTTGCTCGGCTGGCTGTCCGCGATGAACGCGATGGCGTCCGCGCCCTGCAGCACGATGCGGCGCGTGGAGTTGTGCATCACCTGGCCGGGCACGGTGAAGAGCTTGAGCTTCACCTTGAGGTTCCCCGACTTGAACACGAGCGGCAGCGTGTCGAAGAACAGCGTGCGGTCGTCGGCGGTGTCGAGCGTCATCAGGTGCCCGCGCAAGGCAGGCTGGATACGCTGATAGAGCGCGCGCAGATTCGTCGTCTTCCCCGAGAGGCCGGGGCCGTAATAGACGATCTTGAGCGTGAGCTCGCGCTGTGCGGTGTTGAACTGCACGACTCAGGTCACCTCGAAGAAGCTGCAGCCACACGACGCGCGGGGGTGGGGACGCCACCCACAAGTGCATGAGTCAACAACTCGTCCACTGTACGTACCTGTATCACCTCGAGGCGGGTCCGCAAGGTCCGCGGAAGCTCCAGGAGATCTCTCGCATTCTGTGCGGGAACGAGCACGGTGTCGATCCCCGCGCGCGCCGCCGCGAGCAATTTCTCGCGCAGGCCGCCGATGGCGAGGACGCGCCCGCGCAGGGTCAATTCGCCCGTCATCGCGACCTTCTTCTTGCAGGGCCGCCGCGTCACGAGCGAGGCCAGGGCGCACGCCATGGTCAGACCCGCGCTCGGGCCGTCTTTGGGAATCGCACC
>JAFEBC010000034.1 GCA_018266095.1 Deltaproteobacteria bacterium | reverse complement strand
TCGACGGTGGTCTCTGCCGTGCCCGTGAACGAGCCGAGGTTCAGCTTGGTCAGCGCGGGCACGCCCTCGACGTGCACGAGCTTCGCGGTCCCGAGCGAGGGCAGCTCCAGCGTGGTCAGCTCGGTCTGCGCGCGCACCACCACGCTCTCCACCGACACCAGCTTGGGCAGCGAGACGAGGGTCAGGCCGGTCACGTCGCGGGCCACGCCCCCGTGATCGGCCGCGCCGCCGTCGAGGAGCAGCGCGCCGGCGATGTGCTCCAGCGCAGGCAGCACGAGCTTGGTCCCGAGCGGCGCCCGCAGCCGCAGGTCGCCCGCGAGGACACGCACGCCTTGGAGCTGCGCGAGGTCCTCGGCGTCGTCGATCACCACGTCGCCCACATGCACGCCCGCGAGCGGATCGGTGTCGCAGACGTAGGTGGTCTGCCGGATCTCGGCGGTCTGCAGGACGCCATCGCCGTTCAGGTCGTAGCCCGCGTCCACGCGCTCGCCGCCGAAGCGGCAGTTCGGCCCCGCGGGCTCGGGCGTCGACGACACCAGCGAATCGAGGCCCTGCAGCGCGGGCTCGCCGTTGCACACCACCCGCGTCTGCGTGGGATCGATCTCGGCGTCGTCGAGGACGCCGTTGTCGTTCACATCGGGCCCGCTCAGCACCGCCACGCCGCCCGTGGTGCAGGTCGAGCCCGGCGGCTCCATTACGAGGCGGACGGCCACGCCCAAAGCGCCCTGGGCGCAGGCGAAGGTGCACGAGAGGACGGCGATGCAGGCGAGGCGGCTCATGTGCGCGCGGGTCACGAGGGGTAGGTGCGGACACCACGTCGTGTACGGGATGCGCGCGCCGGCGCCGTGTGAGGCCGTTCACAGCAGGGGCTCTTTCGCGGGCCGCCCCGTAGAACTCCGCGGGTGTGAACAATTTCACCAAGCCCTGTCGCGGCGGCTTGCTAGACTGTGGACGTGCACGACCCGAACGAGCTTCCACCCCCGCCCGGCGCCCTCGACGAGACGCTGCGAGACGGCCGCTTCGGGATGGTGTTCCAGCCCATCGTCGATCTGCGCAAGCGCACCATCTTCGCCTACGAGGCCCTGGTCCGGCCGCACCTGCACCCGTCGCCGCCGTCGCTCATCGCCGACGCCGCGGCTCAAGGGAGGCTCGGCCTGCTCGGCCGCACGCTGCGGCAGGCCGCGATCGATGGCTGCCCGGAGGCGCCGCTCTTCATCAACATCCGGCCCGATGAGCTGCTCGAGCACTACCTCGTGCAGACGGACGATCCCATCTTCAACCACGGGCGCGACGTCTTCCTCGAGCTGACCGAGTCGGTGCCGCTGGCGCGCCTCGACTTGTGCTCGCAGATGCTGCAGGAGATCCAGTCGCGCGGCGTGCACCTCGTGGTGGACGATCTGGGCTCGGGGTACTCGAACCTGCGCTATCTCGCGGACCTGAAGCCGCGCGTGGTGAAGCTCGACCGCGAGCTGGTCACGGGCCTGCGTCCGGGCACGCGGCGGTTCACGCTCGTGCGCGGGCTGGTGAACCTCTGCAACGATCTCGATGCGCTGGTGGTGGCCGAGTGCATCGAGACGCAGGAGGAGCTGTCGGCGGCTATCGAGGCCGGCTGTCACCTGGGGCAGGGGTATGTGCTGGCGCGGCCGGAGCTGCCGCCGCCGGAGAGCAAGTGGCCGCTGTAGCCTGAGGCCTCACCCGATCCTCCGCACCGCCAACTCCCGCGCCGCCTGCACGAACAGCTTCAGCGGCAGCGAACTCCGCGCCCGGCTCGGAAAGAACAGAAAATACCCCGGCACCTCCGGCGCATACGCCTCCAGCACGCGCACCAACTTCCCTTGCCGAATCCGCTCGCTCACCGCCGGCTCCGACGAGTACGCGAGGCCCAGCCCGCGCTGCGCCATCGACACGCACAGCACGCTGTCGTTGCTCACGATCCCGCCGCGCACCGGCACGCGCCACGCCCGCTTGCCGCGCTCGAACTCCCACGCGTAGAGCGCGCCCGTCGTCTGCGACCGGAAGGTGAAGCACTCGTGCTTGAGCAGGTCCTCGGGCCGCTGCGGCGTGCCGTGCCGCGCGAGGTAGTCCTTGGTGCCCACCACCACGAAGCGGAACGCGTCCGTCAGCCGCACCTCCACCATGTCGCGCTCGATGCTCTCGGAGAGGCGCACGCCCGCGTCGTAGCCCTCGGCCACCAGATCCACGAAGCGGTCGTCGATGTTGATCTCGACCTCGATGCGCGGATGGCGCGCGCGGAACACGGGCAGCACCGGTTCGATGAGGAACGGCACGGACGACCGCGGAATCGACAGGCGCAAGCGGCCCGTGGCCTCGCCCGGCTGCGCGGAGACCTCGGTGAGCGCGGCCACCACTTGTCCCAGCGCGGGCCCGGCGTTGTCGACGAGGCGCCGGCCGGCCTCGGTGAGCGAGACGCTGCGCGTGGTGCGGGCGAGCAGGGTGACGCGGAGCTGGCGCTCGAGCTGCTGTACGGCCTGGCTCACCGCCGAGCGCGACACGCGGAGCTGACGCGCGGCCCCGCTGAAGCTGCGCGCGCGGGCCACGGCGAGGAAGGTCTGGAGCTGCGGCAGGGGCGACGTGTTCATGTGGCCACGATGCGCGCGTGTCTCGTGGATTGTCCAGCCACGCTGGACAGGCCATTGCAGACTTGACCTCTACCGCCGCGCCCTCGGCGCGCGCATGTTCTGCCCCACAACGCGGGACCGATTCCCGCCAAGGAGCACCACGATGGACAAGCGCAAGCTGGGCAAGAGCGGGTTGGAGGTGTCGGCGCTGGGCTTCGGCGCGATGGGCATGAGCTTCGGCTTCGGGCCGCCGGGCGAGCGCGGCGAGATGATCAAGGTCCTGCGTCACGCGGTCGAGCGCGGCGTGACCTTCTTCGACACCGCGGAGGTCTACGGGCCCTACGCCAACGAGGAGCTCGTCGGCGAGGCGCTCGAGCCCTTCAAGGGCAAGGTCGTCATCGCCACCAAGTTCGGCTTCCGGCCCACGCCGGGCGAGACGCGCTGGTCCACGCTCGACAGCCGCCCCGCGCACATCCGCGAGGTGGTCGAGGCGTCCCTCAAGCGGCTGCGCGTGGACAGCATCGATCTCCTCTATCAACACCGCGTCGATCCCGAGGTCCCCATCGAGGACGTCGCGGGCGCGGTGAAGGAGCTCATTGAGGCCGGCAAGGTGAAGCACTTCGGGCTCTCGGAGGCGGGCGCCAAGACCATCCGGCGCGCGCACTCGGTGCAGCCGGTGACGGCGCTGCAGAGTGAGTATTCGCTCTGGCACCGCATGCCGGAGACGGACGTGATGCCGACGCTGGAGGAGCTGGGCATCGGCTTCGTGCCGTTCAGCCCGCTGGGCAAGGGCTTCCTCACGGGCAAGGTGAGCGCGGACGCGCAGTTCGGGAGCAGTGACTTCCGCAGCATCGTGCCGCGGTTCGCCGCGGAGAACCGCAAGGCCAACCAGGGCTTCGTCGAGCTCCTGGGCGCGGTGGCGGCGCGCAAGGGGGCGACCCCGGCGCAGATCGCCCTCGCGTGGCTCTTGGCGCAGAAGCCGTGGATCGTGCCCATCCCGGGGACGACGAAGGCGGCGCGGCTCGACGAGAACCTGGGCGGCGCGGAGGTGAAGCTGAGCGCGGGCGAGCTCGCGGAGATCAACGGCGCGGCGGCGCAGCTCACGGTGCAGGGCGCGCGCTACCCGGCGCAGCTCGAGGCGCTGACGGGGCGCTGAGGGGGCGCTGCGGGGGCATCGAGGGCGCTGCTCGAGGGCGCGCTGGCCCTGGGACACCCGCGCATGTCCCGGTGCAGCCGCTGACTGTCCCACCCCCTGACGGCGCCACCTCTGCACGGAAATCAACGGCTTCCGCCGCTGCCGCGCAGGCGCGCCCGTTGCACCACCTCCCTTGAAACGTTCGCCGCGTCGGCGACCCAAGGGAGGATGAAATGAACCGGTTCGTGATCGCAGTGTGCGCGCTGCTCGCACTCGCCCCCGCTGTCGGGGCCCAGGAGATCCAGAAGGCGTCCGTGCAGTCGGGGCGCCTCGTCATCGATGGCTCGGGCTTCGGCCGGCGGCCGCCCACTGTCACCTTGGCCAACGGGCCGGCGCTGCCCGTGGTGGCGTTCTCGGCGACGCAGGTCACGGCGAACCTTCCGGCGAACCTCGCGCCCGGGACGTACGCGCTGACGCTGGAGCGCTTCAACGGTGGCTCGTCGACGTTCGACTTCACCTACGGCAGCGTGGGTCCGCAGGGCCCGGCAGGTCCGGCCGGCGCGACGGGGCCGGTTGGTCCGCAGGGCGAAGCAGGCGCACCTGGCGCGACGGGCGCAGCGGGCGCGAACGGCAACAGCGTGCAGCCGAGCGCGACGCCGGTGACCCCGCTCGAGTGCGCGAGCGGCTCGGGCCGGGCCTACGACATCATCGACGGCAACGGCTTCTTCCTCTCGCGCTCGGTGGTCTGCGACGGCCAGCAGGGCCTGCCGGGCGCGAATGGCCGCGATGGCGCGAATGGCAAGGACGGCGCTCCGGGCAAGGACGGCGCGCAGGGGCCGCAGGGCGACACGGGTCCCCAAGGGCTGCCGGGCGCGAACGGCAAGGACGGCGCTCCCGGCAAGGACGGCGCGCAGGGGCCGCAGGGCCTGACCGGCGCCCCGGGCGCGCAAGGGCCGCAGGGCGACACGGGTCCCCAAGGGCTGCCCGGCGCGAACGGCAAGGACGGCGCCCCCGGCAAGGACGGCGCGGGCTGCACGCTCGGCGACAACGGCGACGGCACGGTGACCATCACCTGCGGCGCGCAGTCGGCTGTCTTCACCGCCGTCCCTCCGCGCGGCGAGACCGGCCTCTCCGTCGGCCAGGACCACGCCTGCTTCATCCGCACGCAGGACAAGAAGGTGCAGTGCTTCGGTGACAACACCTACGGCGAGTCGACGGTGCCCACCGCCTACGCCAGCGCTCAGTTCAGCCAGGTCTCCGCGGGCGCGCACTACACCTGCGGCATCCTCACGAGCGGCGCCATCGCCTGCTGGGGCCACAACCAGGCCGGCCAGACCAACGCGCCCACGAGCGGCACCTGGGCGCAGATCGCCACCGGCCCCGACGACCTCGGCCAGACGGAGACGACCTGCGCCGTGAGCACGACCGGCAGCATGCAGTGCTGGGGCGGCTGGGCCGGCATCGTCACCGGCATCCCCGCGGGCACGTACAAGCAGGTCGCGGTCGGCTACTTCAGCGCCTGCGCCATCCGCACCGACGGCACGCTCACCTGCTGGGGCAAGAGCGGCGCGTTCAACAGCAACCCGCCCTCGGGCACGTACACCTCGCTCATGTCCGGTCAGCAGTTCAACTGCGCCATCTCCGCCACCGACGGCAGCGCGGCGTGCTGGGGCAACGGCTCGGGCCTCCCCTCGGGCCAGTACACGCAGGTCGCGGGCGGCGACTACTACTCGTGCGGCCTCCGGACCGACAAGACCATCGTGTGCGCGGGCGCGGACTTCACGCCGCCGTCGGGCCAGTTCACCTCGCTGGGCGCGGGCCGCACCTCGATGTGCGCCGTGGCGACGAACGGCTCGGTGAGCTGCGCGGGCGGCCTCACGCCTCCGGCGCTCCCCTGAGAGCAGCTTCGGTCGCACCGGCCGCGCGTG
>JAFEBC010000349.1 GCA_018266095.1 Deltaproteobacteria bacterium | reverse complement strand
GAGCACGACCTTCTTCTATGTGGTGCGCGCGGCCAACGCGGCCGGCACCAGCACGGATTCCGCGCAGGCGAGCGCGACGACCCATCCGCCCGCGACGGCCCCTCCGGCGACGCCGAGCGGCGTGACCGCGACGGGCGGCGTCCAGCAGATCGCGATCTCGTGGACGGCGTCCACCGGCACCACCAGCTACATCGTGCTCAAGAGCTCGAGCGCCAGCGGGACCTTCACGCAGCTCGCCACGCCCACCAGCACCAGCGCGACGGACTCGGGCCTGGCCGATCACGCGACCTTCTTCTACGCGGTCCAGGCGGTCGGCTCGGGGGGCACCAGCGCGAGCTCGACGCCCGTGTCGGCGACGACGGCTCCGGCCGCACCCACGGGCCTCACGGCCAGCGCGACAGGCGCGGACGTGAACCTCGCCTGGGCCGGCTCTGCGGGGGCGGCCGGCTACGTCATCTCGCGCAGCCTCACCTCGAACGGCACCTACGCGCAGATCGGCACCGCCAGCACCGCCACGTACACCGACACCACCGCGTCGCCCGGCGTGACCACCTTTTACGAGGTGAGCGCCACCGACGGCACCACCACCGGCGCGGCGTCGGCGTTCGCGAGCGCCACCACGCAACCCGCGACGCCCACCAACGTCGTGGCCACGCCCGGCAACACGCAGGCCGTGATCTCGTGGACGGCCTCCACCGGCGCCAGCGTGTACGAGGTGCGCATGAGCACCACCAGCGGAACGGGCTTCGCGTTCGCCGGTACGTCGACGGCGTCGCCGCTCACGATCAGCGGGCTCACCAACGACACCAAGTACTTCTTCATCGTGCGCGCGAGCAACGCGGCCGGCGACAGCGGCTTCGCGGGCGAGGTGAACTGCACGCCGCGCAACGTGCTCGCGGCGCCCACGGTCAGCGTGTCCGCGGTGGGCGACGGCTCGGTCACGCTCACGTGGACCTCGGTGTCGGGCGCGGTCGGCTACGCGGTGCACCGCGGAACCTCGGCGGGCGGTGAGTCGACCACCAACTACTTGGACCGCGACGCCTCGCTCACGTACACCGACAACACCGCGTTCGGCAGTGCGCCCGCGCCCGTGAACGGCACGACCTACTTCTATTACGTGCGCTCGCGCAACACGCAGGGCTACAGCCTGCCATCGAACGAGGTCTCGGCCACGCCCATCGCCGCCCTGAACCCGCCCGCTGGAGTCGCCGGCGTCGCGCGCAACGGCGGCGCCTATCTGAGCTGGAGCGCGATCGGCCAGGTCGACAGCTACAACGTGCGGCGCAAGAGCGGCGGCGGTGCGTACGGCGCGCCGATGTCCACGGCCACTGCGTCGTTCGCGGACACGGGCCTCACCAACGGCACCGCGTACACGTACGAGGTCAGCGCGGTGCGCAGCGGCACCGAGAGCGGTCAGTCCGCGGAGGTCACCATCACACCCGAGGTACAGCTCTGCGTCGGCAGCGAGGCACTCGCCATCACCGCCTTCGACGCGGGCGCGACCGGCGACGCCGACATCCACCGCACCTTCGGCTCGCCCGCGCTGACGCCGAATCCCTGGGGTCTCGTCTACGACTCGGCGCACGACGAGCTCATCGCGCTCAACACCGCGAGCAACTCGATCACCTCGTTCAACCGCACAGACAGCGGTCAGCTCGCGCCCAAGCGCCTGCTCGCCGGCGTGAATACCCTGCTTGACCAGCCTTTGGCGCTCTCCTATTCGCCCAAGCGCGATGAACTCTTCGTGGCCGATCTGACCGCGAACAAGATGCTCGTCTTCCCCCGGCTCGCCTCGACCAGCACCGCGCCCACGCGCACCGTCACCAACACCTTCGCTGCGAAGGCGAGCGCCGTGGCGGTCGACGACGCCAACAACCGGCTGTGGACGGCGTACTCCACCGGGGGCGGATCCACGTTGGCGCAGTTCGACATCGCGGCGAGCGGCACGTCTACCCCCATCAAGAACTTCACCTTCGCCATCAGCGGGGCGAATCGCCAGCCCTCGCTCTCCATCGGAGGGGCCAAGCTCTACCTCGCGCAAGGGAACCAGGCGACGGGCGTGGTCTCGTTGGTGCGCTTCGCCACCACCTCGACGGGCGCCGCTGAGGCCGTCACGACGCTGAGCGGCTTCACCGACGTCGTTGCGATCCAAGCTGACACCGTCAACAACCGCGTGATCCTCATCGGCACCGGTGTCGCCGCGGGCTCGGGCTCCACCTCGACGCACAACAGCGTCGTCGCCAGCGTCCCGGTGAATTTCACCAGCGGGACCTCCACGCCGACGGCGATGGTCGATTACGACGGAATCAACCCCGCACAGTCGGTCGCCTACGACTCGACGCACGGTGAAATCGTCATGGGCACCGCCGGTCTAAAGATCTACGCAGACGCTGGCTCGGTGAACCGCGGTCCCACGCGCGTGATCGGCGGCTACGGGCAGGGCTATGCGCTGATTCCGTCCGAGTTCGCGAGCGACGCGAGCCATCAGGTCATGTGGAGCATCGACTTCACGCAGGGCGTGGCCGCGACGTACCCGCTGGCCACCGCCACGCAGAATCCAGTCAACTCGACGCCGCTCACCTACGACAACCAGAGCTTCATCGGCGGCGGCTTCGCGGTGGACTCCGCCCACCAGACGCTCTTGTTCGGATACTACGACCTCGCGCAGTTCGGCGGCGGCGTGTACGCGTTCGACGCCACCCAGACCGGCCCGGTCACTCCGGCCGCCGTGTCGCCGGGCTTCGACTATCCGTTCAACCTCTGGTTCGACGCCGATCACCAGGAGCTCTTCGCCGTCACCGGCGACTCGGTGGTGGCGATGTCGCGCAGCGCGACGAGCAGCCTGTACACCATCACCCGCACCATCACCGGCGCGAACACCACGCTCGCGTCGGCAGAGGGCATCTGGGTCCAGGGCGAGGATCTCGTCGTCACCAACGGCGGCCAGTGTGACGTGCTCTTCTTCAACCGCACCGACGACGGCGACGTCGCGCCGCGCTTCACCGGCAGCGCCAACGCCAACATCATCGCTGGCTGCCGCAACGTGATCGGCGACGCCACACACATCTACGTGGGCGCCGACCAGGCACCGAACGCGCACGTCGATGTGTTCCAGCGCAGCAACGGCGCCTACCAGCGCAGCATCTACCCGCGCGGCATCGGCGCGTCGATCGCCGGGCTCGACCTCTGCAACTAGCTTCGCTCACGAGGACCTTCATGATCCGCACGTTGACGCTGTCGCTCGCACTGCTCTCACTCGTGGCCTGCGCCTCGCCGCAGCCCAAGCCCACACCGCCGCCGCCCGCGCCCAAGCCGGCCCCGCCGCCGGAAGATCCGAACGTGCCGCACCCGATGCACGACGAGGAGTTCGCGCGGCTGAAGAAGACGATCGCGATGGAGCTCGGCGACAAGGCGAAGGTGGCGCTGCTCGAGACGGCGCTCGGCCAGAACTGGCTCACGGTGCAGCAGGCCGGCAAGCTGCTCGACGTGGTGGTCTATCGCGACGGCAAGCTCGACGCGCTGCCCATCATCCACGCGCGCATCCTCGACAAGCACGAGGAGTACCTGCTCATCCAGCGCTTCACCTACCGCGAGGACAAGGAGAAGGCGCAGGAGATCCTGAGCAAGTAGATGGCGTCCGCGCACATCCCGCCGAAGCCCGGCGCGCCCGAGAACCTGCGTGAGCGGCTGTCGCTGACGCTGGGGTACCTCAAGGCCGCGCCGCGCGTGTTCAAGCTCGCCGACGATTCGTCGCGCGCGTTCGCGGTCACGCTCGTGGTCACGCTGCTGGGCCAGGCGGCGCTGCCGGGCGCGATGGCGTGGGTGGGCAAGCTCATCGTCGACGCGGTGGTGGCGGCGGCGCGCACGGGCGCAGAGGCGGATCGCGCGCACGTGCTGAAGCTGGTGTTCATCGAGCTCGGGCTGGTCACGGCGCAGCTCGTCTTGTCGCGGGCGCAGATGCTCTTGCGTGAGCTCCTGCGCGCGTCGCTCGGCAACCACGTGAACACGCTCTTGCTCGAGAAGGCGGCCACGCTGGAGCTGCGCCACTTCGAGGACGCGGCCTTCTACGACAAGATGCAGAACGCGCGGCGCGAGGCGTCGTCGCGGCCGCTGCAGCTCGTGCTGGAGCTGATGAGCACGGGGCAGCACACGCTGATGCTGATCTCGTACGCGGCGCTCCTGTGGCGGCTCTCCGCGTGGTCGGTGGCGGTGATCGTGCTCGCGTCCCTGCCCGCGTTCGTGGCCGAGGCGCGGCTGTCGGGGCAGGCGTTCCGGCTCGGCACCTGGCGGGCGCCCGAGGGCCGGCGGCACAACTACCTGGAGTGGATCCTCACGCGCGACTCGCACGTGAAGGAGGTCAAGCTGTTCGGGCTCGCGCCGCTCGTGCTGGAGCGCTACCGCACGCTGTTCGCCAAGTTCTACGCGGAGGACAAGGCGCTGGCCGTCAAGCGCACGCTGTCGGGCCTCTTGTTCGGCGCGCTCTCGCTGCTCGCGTTCTATGCGGCCTACGCGGCGATGGCGGCGCGGGCCTCGCGCGCGGAGATCTCGCTCGGCGATCTCACGCTGTACCTCTCGCTGTTCCGGCTCGGGCAGTCGAGCTTCCAGTCGCTGCTCGGCTCGGTGGCGAGCCTGTATGAGAGCGGGCTCTTCGTGTCGAACCTGTTCGCGTTCCTGGACATCGAGAGCGGCGAGAAGCCGCGCGTGCTGCCTGCGCGCACCGTGCCGCGCGGACATCCGCTGCGCATCGAGTTCGACAACGTGTCGTTCCGCTATCCGGCGCGCTCGGGGATGGCGGCCGGCGCGGGCGCACCCGAGGAGCCGAAGTGGGCGCTGCGCGGCGTGAACCTCACGGTGGAGCCAGGCGAGACGCTGGCGCTCGTGGGGGACAACGGCGCGGGCAAGTCCACGCTGATCAAGCTGCTGCTCCGGCTCTACGAGCCCACCGAGGGCAGCATCCGCTATGGAGGCGTGGACCTGCGCGACTTCGAGCCGGGCGATCTGCGCTCGCGCATCGGCGTGCTCTTCCAGGACTTCGTGCGCTACCAGTTCAACGCCTACGAGAACATCGGCCTGGGCGAGGTGGCGGCGCTGCCCGATCGTCCGCGCATCGAGAAGGCCGTGGAGCGCGGAGGCGCCAAGCCCGTGATCGACACGCTCCCGCAAGGCCTGGACACCATGCTGGGCGGCTGGTTCGAGGAGGGCCACGAGCTCTCGGGCGGCCAGTGGCAGAAGATCGCCTTGGCGCGCGGCTTCCTGCGCGAGGCCGAGCTGCTCGTGCTCGATGAGCCCAGCGCGGCGCTCGACGCCGAGGCCGAGGTCGATCTCTTCCAGCGCATGAACGCGCTCAAGCAGGACCGCACCACCATCCTCATCAGCCACCGCTTCTCCACCGTGCGCACGGCCGATCGCATCGCGGTGATCATGAACGGCCGCATCGAGGAGTCCGGCACGCACGACGCGCTGGTGGCGCGGGGCGGCCGCTACGCGCACCTGTTCACGCTGCAGGCGGCCGGGTACCAGAAGTAGATGGAGCTGCGTGATCCCCTGGCGCGGCTGCGCGCGATCCCGTGGGCGGCGCTCGCGCCCACCGTGGACGCGGCGTGCCAGGCGCTGGGGCCCGTGCTCGCGGGCGTCTCGGTGGAGCGCGCGCTCGACCGGCTGCTGCGCGCGCACCCTGCCCTCTCGCGCGAGGAGCGGCAGGCGCTGGTGGAGGCCGTGTTCGGCGTGGCGCTCTGGCGCCGGCGGCTGACGGAGGACTTCGCGCGCACGGAGCCGCGCGTGCTGCTGATGCTGCTCCTGCGCGATCTCGGCGGGCTCGACGAGCAGACCGCGCGCGGCGTCACCAGGCTGCACGGGCCAGCTCCCGCCGAGGCAGATGGTCAACTAGGGTTGACGATCGATCCTGCTGACAAGAACTGGCAGCAGCGCTGGTCGATGCCCGGCGCGATCGCGAACGAGCTCGTGCGGGCGCTGGGCGAGCAGGACGCGGCCCGCTTCGCCCAGGCCGTGTGCGCTCCGGGGCCTGTGACCTTGCGCACCAACACGCTGCGCACGACGCGCGACCGGCTCATGGACTCGCTGCGCGCCGAGGGCCGTGCGTGCGAGCCTGCGCCCTTCGCGCCACAGGGAGTGCGCGTGACCTCTGCGCGGCCCAACCTCCTCGGCACCCAGGCGTCGAAGGCGGCGTGGTTCGAGGCCCAGGACGAGGGCAGTCAGCTCCTGGGCGCGCTGGTGCAGGCGCGGCCGGGAGAGCGCGTGCTCGATGCGTGCGCGGGCGCGGGAGGGAAGTCGCTGCAGCTCGCGTGCGAGGTGGGCACGGCGGGTCGCGTGTTCGCGGCGGATGTGGACGCCACGCGCCTGCTGCGGCTGGGCGCGCGCGCGAAGGCGGCGGGCGCGAGCATGGTCGAGCTGGTGTCGCAGGAGGCGCTGGAGACGCTGGAGGTCGACTGCGCCCTCGTCGACGCGCCGTGCTCGGAGCTGGGTCCGCTGCGGCGCGGGCCCGATGCGCGCTGGCGGCTCGACGCGCGGACCTTCGGAGTGCTGCCCGCGCTGCAGCTCGAGATCCTGCAGCGCGCGGCGCGCTGTGTGCGTGCAGGCGGGCGGCTCGTGTACGCGACGTGCACCGTGCGGCGCGAGGAGAATGAAGAGGTCGCGATCGCGTTCGAGCGCGCGCAGCCTCGGTTCCAGCGCGTGCGGCCCGCCGCCGCCACGACGTTCATCGTCGACGGCGCAGACACGCAAGGGCCCGTCTTCCGCGCCCTGCCCCACCTGCACGACACCGACGGCTTCTTCGCCGCCGTGTGGCATAAGTCCTGAGCGCATGCCCAAAGACGAGAAGCCGCCCGCACCGCCCGCGAACAATCCCTTCGGCGCCCTCGCGCACCTGCGTGATTCGTTGCCGCAAGCGCCGGCGCAGCCGCAGCAAGGTGCGCCGCAGATGGCCGCGAAGGAGATGAAGGGACCCGCGCGCGCCGTCGTGCGCAAGGAGAAGAAGGGCCGCGGCGGCAAGGAGGTCACCGTGGTCGAGCAGCTCGGCCTCCCGGCCAAGCAGCTCGAGGTCTGGCTGAAGGCGCTCAAGAACGCGCTCGGCTGCGGCGGCGCCGTGGAGGGAGACACGCTGGTGTTGCAGGGTGAACACCGCGACCGCCTGAAGCTGCTGCTCGAGGAGCGCGGCG
>JAFEBC010000348.1 GCA_018266095.1 Deltaproteobacteria bacterium | reverse complement strand
TGCCCATGCCGATGCGCGCCGACCCGCGCGCGATGAGGGCCTCGGCGAAGTTCGACTTCGCGCTCACGGCCTGATCGAGCTCGACCACTGCCTCGGCGTACTTCTTCTCGCGCACGAGCTGCACACCGCTCGCGTAGTGCTTGCGCGCGGCGTCGTCGGGAGCCGGGGCCGCCGCCTCCTTCTCCTTGGCCGGGGCCTCGCCCTTGAGGCGCGCCAGTCCCTCGCGCGCGCCGATGTTGCCGGGCTCGATGGCGAGGGCCTTGTTGTACTGCTCGGTGGCCTCGCCCGGATAGCCGAGGCGCTGGTAGCAGTCGCCGATGCGCACGCGCGCCTGCGCCGAGCGGCCGTCGGCCTGGGCCGCGTCCTGGAAGGAGAACATCGCGCCGCGGTAGTCCTTGTTGGCGAAGAGGCGCTCGCCGTCGGCCATCTTGGTGCCGTAGGCGCTCGAGGCCGCAGGCAGCGCGGGCGCTGGGGCCGGCGCAGGCGCGCTCGGCGCCGTGCTCACCACCGCGGTCGACGGCTCGGACTTCGTGGGCGGGACCGGCGCGCCCGACGGGCCGTCATCGTCGTCGCCGTGACCCAGCTTGGGCGCCATGCGCGCCTTCGCGGCCGCGCGCTCGGCCTCCTTCTTCTCGGCGGCGAGGCGCTCCGCTTCCTTCTTCTCGGCCGCGGCCTTCTCCGCTGCGAGCCGCTCGGCCTCCTTCTTCTCCGCGGCGGCCTTCTCGGCGGCGAGGCGCTCCTGCTCCTTCTTCTCGGCCGCGAGGCGCTCCTGCTCCAGCTTCTCCGCCGCCGCCTTCTCCGCGGCGAGCCGCTCGGCCTCCTTGCGATCGGCCTCGGCCTTCTCGGCAGCGGCCTTCTCGGCGGCTTCCTTGTCCGCGGCCACGCGCAGCTCGGCGATGCGCTCCTTGCTGCGCTCGACATACTTCTGCTCCGTGGGCCGCGTCTCCTTCTTGATGTAGCTCTCGTAGGCGGCGATGGCGTCCGACGGCTTGTTGGCCTGGCGCAGCGATTCGGCGAAGCCGTAGATGGCGTCCGGATCGTCCGGCGTGAGCTGCGTGGCCTTCTGGTACGCCTCGGCCGCCTCCGGGAACTGCTTGTTCTTGCGGCGCGCGTAGCCCAGGTTGTACCAGGCGAGCGAATCCTTCGGGTCGATCTTCACCGCGGCCTCGAACTGCGCGATGGCGTCGGCCAGCTTGTTCTGGCGGAAGAGGACCTTGCCGAGCTCGGCGTGCGCGGGCCCGTTGCTCGCGTCGGCCTTCACCGAGGCCTCGAGCGCGGTGGCGGCCTCGTCGTCCTTGCCGGCCTCCTCGGCGGCCATGCCCTTCTTGAGCAGCTCGTCCGACTTGGGGCGATTGCCCTTCTTCTCCTTCTTGGAGGCCGCGGCAGGAGGGGCAGCGGGGGCGGCGAGGACGGTGGAGGTGCCGAACGAGAGCAGTCCGGCGATGGCGAACGAGATGGACGCGCGCGGATGGGCCATGGTGGTGGGCAAGATAGCGCACTTCCGGCTGGATTCGAGATGCAACCAACGGCGGGTGCGAGGCCCGGTCGCTGGACCATTTCCTGGCCGGACGCGCGCGGTCCACGTGCTGCCCGCGAGCGAGCGCTGCGGCCTAGTCGACCTTGCGATCGATGATGGTCGCGATGCCCATGCCGTAGCCGATGCAGAGCGTGATGAGCGCGCGCCGCTGCCCCGTGCGCTCCAGCTCGTGGAGCGCGGTGGCCAGGAGGATCGCGCCGGTCGCGCCCAGCGGGTGTCCGAGCGCGATGGCGCCGCCGTTCACGTTCACCTTCTCGAGCGGGATGCCGAGCTCCTGCGCCACCAAGAGCGGGATCGGCGCGAAGGCCTCGTTGATCTCGAAGAGGTCGATGTCGTTGACCGTGAGCTCCGCCTCGGCCAGGGCCTTCCTGGCCGCGGGGATGGGGCCGGTCAGCATCAGCACCGGATCGCTGCCGGCCACGGCCATCGAGACGATGCGCGCGCGCGCCTTGAGACCCAGCGAGCGCGCGTGGGCCTTGCTGCCGATGAGCACGGCCGCGGCGCCGTCGACGATGCCCGATGAGTTGCCCGCGTGCAGGACGCCGTCTTCCTTGAAGGAGGGCTTGAGCTTGGCGAGCGTCTCCACCGTGGTCCCGGCGCGCGGGTGCTCGTCGCGCTCGAAGGTGGCGGGCGCGGCGCCGTCCTCACCCGGGACCGAGATGGGGATGATCTCCTTGCTGAAGCGACCCTGCTCGATGGCCGCCTGCGCCAGCGCCTGCGAGCGCGCCGCGAACTCGTCGCAGCGCTTGCGATCGTAGCCCCACTTCTCCGCGCACAGCTCGGCCGAGAGGCCCTGCGGCACGAGGCCCGGCCACTTCTCTTGGAGTCCGGGCGACACCGGCCCCTCGCCCGCGAGCGCGTCCGAGCCCATCGGCACGCGCGTCATGTGCTCGACGCCGCCCGCGAGCACGAGCTGCGCGGCGCCGCTCATCACTGCCTGCGCGCCGAAGTTCACCGCCTGCAGGCCCGACCCGCAGAAGCGGTTCACGGTGGTGCCCGGGATCTCGATGGGCAGGCCCGCGGCCAGCACGGCTGCGCGCGCGATGTCGAGCCCCTGCTCGCCGATCTGCGTGACGCAGCCCATGATGACGTCGTCGATGTCCTTCGCCTTCGCGCCCGAGTGCGCGAGCGCGCCGTTGAGCGTCTGCGCGAGCAGGTCGACCGGGTGCAGGCGCGAGAGCGAACCCTTCCGCTTCCCGCGCGCAGTGTGCACCGCATCGATGATCACGGCTTCGGCCACGGGCGACTCCTTCTCGGCCCGCAGCGCGTCGCGCCCGGCCTCGTCGTTCTTGATGGTGGGACGCTCCTGGCGCGGCGGCGACCGGCCCGCGAAGGAGATGGAGATGCCTCCCTCGAAGAGTCCGCCGCCGCCGGTCCAGGTCTTCTTCGGCACAGGAGGGGCAATGTGCCACGCGGCGACGCGGGCAACAATCGCGGCAACTGCAAAGGCAACTGCAACTGCTTCACAGGAAGCAAAAAAAGGAAGGGACGGCCCTGTGTCAGGGGCCGGGTCCTCGTGGCCCATTTGTCCGCTGGCATTGCTGAGGTGGTTGCCTAACCGACGAGCGGAGGTGTCAACCCAGACCCTTCCTTCGTTCCTTCCTGTGAAGCAGTTGCTTTGGTGTTCGCCTACCCGTGACGGAACGGATTCTTCCGCACGATCGTCTGCTGGCGCTCGGCGCCCACCGACACGGCGATCACCTCGACGCCGACGAGCTGCTCCACGCGCTCCACGTACCGCCGCGTGCTGGCCGGCAATTCGCTCCACTCGCGCAGGTCGCCCAGCGGCTCCTTCCAGCCCGGGAGCGTCTCGTACACGGGCTGCGCCTCGCCGAGCTGCTCGGGGTCGCTGGGGAAGGACGTGACCGTCTTGCCGTTGGGGAGCTTGTAGCTGACCGCGATCTTCACCTCATCGAGGCCCGTGAGCACGTCCAGCTTGGTGAGCACGAGGCCGTTCATGCCGTTCACGCGAGCCGCGTACTTGAGCACCAGCGCGTCGAGCCAGCCGCAGCGGCGCGGGCGGCCGGTGGTGGCGCCGAACTCAGCGCCGACGGTGCGCAGGCGCTCGCCGAGGGCGTCGGTCAACTCAGTGGGGAGCGGGCCGTTGCCGACGCGCGTGGTGTAGGCCTTGCTGATGCCGACGACCGAGTGGATGACGGTGGGGCCCACGCCCGCGCCCACGGCCGCGTTGCCGGCCACGGTGTTGCTGCTCGTGACGTAGGGGTACGTGCCGTGATCGATGTCGAGCAGCGTGCCCTGCGCGCCCTCGAAGAGCACCGCGCGGCCGCGCTCGATCTCGTGCGCCAGGCGCTCGCTGCAGTCGCCGACGTGGGCCGCGATCTTCTCGCCCAGCTCCAGCGCGCGCGAGAGCACGGCCTCGAGCTCGACCTTCTCACCGCCGAGCGAGGCGATCTGCGCGTTGGCCTCGTCGAGCCGCGCCGTGAGCTTGTCGCGCAGCACCTTGGGCTGCAGGAGGTCGCGCATGCGGATGCCCCGGCGCGCCACCTTGTCCTCGTAGGCCGGCCCGATGCCGCGGCCGGTGGTGCCGATCTTGGCCGCCCCCGACCTGGCCTCGCGGCCCGCGTCGATGCGCTTGTGGTACGGCAGGATGACGTGCGCGTTCTCGCTCACCACGAGCTGCGCCGGGTCCTGCATGAGGTTCTTGCCCTTGAGGAGGTCGATCTCCTCGCAGAGCGCCTCCGGGTCCACCACCACGCCGTTGCCGATGTAGCAGCGCTTGCCCGGGTGCAGGATGCCGCTCGGCACGAGGTGCAGCACGGTCTTCACGCCGCCGACCACCAGCGTGTGGCCCGCGTTGGCGCCGCCCTGGTAGCGCACCACGACGTCTGCCCACGAGGTGAACAGATCGACGACCTTGCCCTTGCCCTCATCTCCCCACTGGGCGCCGACGATGACTACGTTGGACATGGCACCCCGTGTACCACGTTCAGGTGTCGAACCGACACACCCGCGCGCGGCCCTGCTTCTTGGCCTTGTAGAGCGCGTTGTCGGCGTGGGCGAGGAGCTCCTCGAGAGAGTTGCAGTCGTCGGCGCAGGCGACGCCGATGGAGAGCGTGGCGCGGATGCTCTGATCGAGCGCGGTGAGCGGGTGCGTGGTGACGCGCGCGAGGAGCCGCTCGCCCAAGGTGAACGCGCCCTCCATGCCGGTCTCGGGCATCAGCGCGACGAACTCGTCGCCACCGAGGCGCGCAGGCAGATCGCTCGCGCGCAGGGTCGCGCGCAGGAGGGCGCCGATGTGCTGGAGCAGCGCGTCGCCCGCGGCGTGGCCGAAGCTGTCGTTGATCTTCTTGAAGCCGTCCACGTCCAACATCGCGCACGAGAGCGGGTGCCGGTGGCGTCGGTGGCGGACCCACTCGCCGTCGGCGTGGTCGAGGAAGGCGCGGCGGTTGAGCACGCCGGTCAGCGAGTCGCTCATGGCCAGTTCGCGCAGGCGGCCCGTGAGGCTCGCGAGCTGGCTCACGGACTCCTGATAGCGGCGCTTCAGGGCCTCCACTTGATCCGCGAGATCCCCGCCGTGCGCGGTCTCGCGGCCGATGCCCGCGACGTGCAGGCGCTCCAGGCCGAAGAAGCGCCACGCGGTGACCACCAGGCGCTCGCGCCCGCGGTGCACCAGCTCGAGGCTGATGGCGCTGGTGCTCTCGTGATCCGAGGTGACCGCCTGGCGGAAGCGCGCCTCCGAGGCGGCGTCGAGCGACTTGACGAACTCGGCCCCGGGCGCGAGCAACGGCACCGCCGAGCGCAGCCCCGCGCTGCACTTGAGCACGCGCATCTCGCCGTCGAGCATGACGACGAAGTCGGGGCTCTTCTCGACGAGCAGGCTGTCCAACGGGTCGGCCACCTTCTGGAGTGTCCTCGCGCGTTCGTGCTGCGGTCAGCTAGGGAAAGACGGACGGATCGGTCTGGTGCGTCAGGTCGACGCGAGCATCGTCGCTGTGTCCGGCATTGAACGCCGCGACGACACGTTGGGACACCCCTCTTCCCCCACCCTGGAGCATAGCCGGAGCGGATGGCGGCGGGTCAATGATCTCGCGGCTTGCGTAATGTCTGGTGTGCGCGCTACCACCCCAATGTGGGACAGATCGTCTTGATCACCGGCGCGGCGGGGCTCATCGGCTCCCACCTCTGCGAGGCCTTCGCCGCGGCGGGCCACACTGTGCGCGCGGTGGAGCTGCCGGGCATCGAGTGTCCGGAGGCCCTGGCGGCGGGCGCGACGGTGCACGCGGCGCAGCTCGATCGGCCCGAGGGCGCGCTGGCGCTGGCGGAGTTGGCCAAGGGCGCGTCGCTCCTGGTGCACGCGGCGTTCCCGGCCGTCGATGACGCGCGCGTCGCCGTGGAGCTCGTGCGCGCGTCGTGCGCGGCCGCGGTGTCGGCGCAGGCTCCTCTCCTGTTGCTCTCGAGCTGCGCCGTGTACGGGCGCCCGCGCAACCTGCCCTGTGATGAGGGCGAGCTGAAGGAGCCGGTCGACGCGCAGGGCCTCGCGCGCTGGGCCGCCGAGCACGAGGCCTGGCTGTGGCGGCGCACCAAGGGGATGAAGCTGGTCGTGCTGCGGCCCGCCTTGAGCTACGGGCCGAGGTCGCGTCGAGGGCTGGGTACCGCGCTGCACGTGGCCGCGCTCGCTGCGCACTTCGGCCGCTCGTTGCTCGTGCCGCGCCGTGGGCCGGTGGTGCACGCGGTGCACGCCGTCGACGTGGCCCGCGCGGCCTTGCTCGTCGCCGACTCGGGGATCGCGGCGCACGATGGCCGCGCCTTCAATGTGGCCGACGATGTCCCGCTGCCGCTCGAGGAGCTCTCGCGCGCGCTCTTGCAGGCCGTGGGCGCGCACGAGATCGGCCGGCTGCCGTGGTCGCGCCTGACGACGCAGCTCGTGCTCTGGCTCCTGCGCAAGCTGCCGCGCTGGATGGTGTGGGGGCCGCTCAACCGGCGCCTCGCGCAGCGTTGGCTCGACGCCTTCGCGGGCCAGCCGCCGATGGCGCCGCCGCAGATCGGGCCGGACTTGTTGGAGCAGCTCGCGGCCGACCGGTACTACGACACGCAGCGGCTGCGGGCGCTCGGGTATGCGCCGAGCGTTCCCAGTGTGATCGAAGGGCTGCGCGCGCTGGCGGCCGACAGCCGGGCGAAGAAGCTGCTGCCGGCGCCGCATCCGACGGAGTAGGACCTTCGCGGCGCTTCTGGGTCCGAGCCGCCGTGCTCCGGGCGCAGGAAAGCAAAAGGGCTGCCCCCTCGCGGAGTCAGCCCATTCGTTCCAACCAAGAAGATGGTGCCCAGGGTGAGATTCGAACTCACACGCCTCGCGGCGCTACCCCCTCAAGATAGTGTGTCTACCAGTTCCACCACCTGGGCATTGCTGCGTACGTCGAGGGGAGCGGCTGAATAGCAAAGAGCGCTGGTGGCTGCAAGAGGGAATCGAGCGAAAACGCACTCGAATTTTCCGCAGCCGATCCAGCGCTCGCGAGCGCCTACTTCTTCGGCGCCTCGGGGGCCTTGGCAGGCGCGGCCGGAGCGGCGGAGCCAGTGGCGGGAGCGGCAGGAGCAGCCGTGCCCGTCGCGGGAGCGGCAGGGGCGGCGGCGCCAGTGGCCGGAGCGGCAGGAGCAGCCGGGGCCGGAGCGGCGGCAGGCGCCTCGGCGAGCTTGGTGTGCGCGAGGACCGAGCCCGCGTTCGACGAGCGCCACGCGAGCGCCAGCGACGTGCACATGAAGATGATGGCGCAGGCCTGCGTGATCTTCGAGAGCAGCGTGACCGAGCCGCTGCCGCCGAAGGCCGTGCCGCTCGACGAACCGCCGAGGGCGGCCATGCCGTCACCCTTCCCCGGCTGCAGGAGGATGACGAAGATGAGGAAGAGCGAGACGAGGACGTGGATCGTGACGAGGAGTGCGCCCATAGGGGCGTGGCGGATAGCACGCTGCGCCGCCGCGGGCAAGCACCTCTTGGGATTCGTCGGCCGGCAGGTGGACTTCCGCTGGTGAAGAGTGGGCGCCTGGACTAGCTTGGGTCCATGTCGTTCGACCGCCAGGGGGGCGGGCCCAAGGCACGTCGCAGGGGAGCGCCCTCTGGCCGGGATGGCACCCGGACGTCCCTGATTTGCCTTGCGTTGCTGGCAGTTGCGGCCTCTGCGCTGCCCGCGCGCGCCGAGGGTCCCTGGCCGCGCGGAGCCGAGACCGCGGGCGGGTTCTTCCACGAGTTCTGGCAGACGGGCAGCGGCCTTCCCGACAACACCGTGCCGGCGCTCTTGCAGACGCGCGACGGCTACCTCTGGGTGGGCACGCAGTTCGGCCTCGCGCGCTTGGACGGCGGGCAGTCCACCGCCTCCCACCAGGGCAACACCGCGGCGCTGGCGGCGAACTATGTGGTCGGCATGGTCGAGGACAACGAGGGCGGCCTCTGGGTCGCGACCTTCGTGGGCCTCACGCGCTTCAAGGACGGCGTCTGGACCCGCTTCAGCCACCCGGACGAGCTGCACGCGCAGATGCTCTCGCTGCTGCGCGGGCCGTCGGGGACCATCTGGGTCGGCACCGCGCGCGGTCTCTTGCGCTACGACGGCGCCAACTTCCATCTCGTGCCCGGCCTCGCCATCAAGGTGCGGGCCATCGCCGAGCTGGCCTCGGGCGAGGTGTGGGTGGGCTCGGACGCCGGGACCTACCGGCTGCGCGGGGACCGGCTCGAGCGCGTGACCGCCGCGGAGGGCGGCGTGGACGGCCCGGTGCTCACCCTGCTCGCGCACTCGTCGGGGACGCTCTGGGCCGGCACCCGCGCGGGCCTCGTGCGGCTCGCGCGCGGACCGCGACAGGTGCGCACCACCAAGGACGGCCTGCTCGGCGACGTCATCGACTTCCTCGCCGAGGACAAGCACGCGCGCCTCTGGGTCGGCGGGCCGAACGGCCTCGTGCTGTTCGATCGCGGCGTGGACGTCGTGCCCTCGGTCATCGGCCGCTGGGACGGCCACGAGGGCCTCGCGCCGGTGCACTCGCTCGTCGAGGACCGCGAGGGCAACCTCTGGCTCGGCACCGAGAGCGACGGCCTGCACCGCCTGCGCGACACGGCCTTCAGCATCTACGATCGCAGCGCGGCTCTGCCCGACGACTTCGTCTTCTCGCTCCTGCCGGAGGCCGACGGCGACCTCTGGGTGGGCACGCGCGCGGGGCTCACGCGCCTCTCCAACGGGCAGGCCTTCAACGTGCGCGGGCCCGACGGCAAGAGCCTGGGCATCACCCGCAGCATCCTGCGCACCCGCGACGGCCGCCTCTTCAGCGCGACGCACGACGGCATCTGGCAGATCGAGGGCACGTCGGGGCGGAGCCTGTCGGGCAAGGATGGCTTCCCCGAGGGGCGCCTCTACGGGCTGGTCGAGGACCGCGACGGCGCGCTGTGGATGGGCACCGAGCAGGGCGAGGTCCGCTGGAAGGACGGCAAGTCGAGCCTCTGGGAGCTGGCCGATGGCGAGGGGCCGGCGCTGCCGCGCGTCACCGCGGTGGACGGCGGCGGGCGCGTCTGGGTGGGCGCGCAGCGGGGGCTGTACGTGTTCGACGGGCACACCTTCAAGCTCTTCGCGGGCAAGGACGAGCTGCGCTCCGACGAGGTCTTCTCGCTCCTGCCCGACGGCGATGACCTCTGGGTGGGCGCCTCCGAGAGCGGCCTCTCCCTCGTGCACGCCGGCAAGCTGACGTCGCTGCCGCTGCGCCAGCATCACTACACCGACGGCGTGGTGCAGCTCGCCGAGGACGGCGCGGGGAACCTCTGGATGGGCACCGGACAGGGCCTCCTGCGCGCCAGCAAGCGGCAGCTCGTCGAGACCGCGCTGGGTCAGCGCAAGGACTTCGACGTCACCCTCTTCGACCAGCGGGACGGCCTGCGCTCGGCGGAGTTCAACGGCGGCGGCCGCAGCACCTCGGCGCGGACGGCCGACGGGCGGCTCTGGTTCGCGTCGGCGCGCGGGCTGGTGGTCTTCGATCCGCTGCGCTCGGTGCGCAACACCTACGTGCCGCCGGTGCACATCGAGCGCGTGCTGGTCGACGAGCAGGAGGTCGACCTGCGCAAGCCGCTCTCGTTCCCGCCGGGCCGCGGCCGGCTGGAGATCCAGTACACGGCGCCGGGCCTGCGCGTGCCGGACCGCGTGCGCTTCCGCTATCGGCTCGAGGGCGCGGACGAGAAGTGGGTGGACGCCGGCACGCGGCGCACGGCCGTGTACGCGGGGCTGCCGGGCGGGACCTTCCGCTTCCGCGTGCAGGCGGCCAACGAGGAGGGCACCTGGAACGAGGCGGGCGCGGCCATCGAGCTCAAGCTCATGCCGCACTTCACGCAGACGCGCCTGTTCTACGCGCTGCTCATCCTGGCGGGCCTCGCGGCCATCTTCGGCGTGTTCCGGCTGCGCGCGCTGCAGGCGCGGCGGCGCGAGGCGGAGCTCGAGGGCGTGGTCGAGGAGCGCACGAAGGAGCTGGAGGAGGCGCGCGACAAGCTGGAGGAGCGCGTCAAGGAGCGCACCGCGCAGCTCGCGGGTGAGCTCGCCGAGCGCGAGCGGCTGCAGTCGCAGCTCGTGCAGGCGCAGAAGCTCGATTCGCTCGGCCGCATGGCAGGCGGCGTGGCGCACGATCTGAACAACGTGCTCACCGCCATCTTGGGCTACGCCGAGCTGCTGCAAGAGTCCCTGCGCGACGAGCAGGCCCGCGCCGACATCCGCGAGATCTCGGCCGCGGGTGGGCGTGCGGCGGCGCTCATCCGTCAGCTCCTGGCCTTCGCGCGCAAGCAGCGCAGCGAGCCGCGCGTGGTGTCGCTGGACGAGCGCATCACGGATCTGGAGCGCATGCTGCGCAAGCTCGTGCCGGAGAACATCGACCTCGTGCTGGAGCGCACGGCGCGCGCGGGGCATGTGCGGATCGACCCGAGCCAGCTCGAGCAGGTGGTGGTGAACCTGGTGGTGAATGCGCGCGACGCGATGCCGCAAGGCGGGACGCTGACCATCGCCACGGCGGAGACCACGCTGCACGAGCCGCCGCCGCACGCGATGACCTTGAAGCGCGGGGACTATGTGGTGCTCACCGTCACCGACACGGGCTCGGGCATGACCGACGAGGTGAAGCGGCACCTGTTCGAGCCGTTCTTCACCACCAAGGACCGCGGCAAGGGCACGGGCCTGGGGCTCGCGACCTGCTACGGCATCGTCAACCAGGCGGGCGGCGTCATCGGCGTGCGCTCTGTGCAAGGCGAGGGCTCGACCTTCGAGGTGTGGCTGCCGCGGGCGCGCGGAGAGGCGCGCTCGGAGCCGCCGCCGGGGCCGCCGCAAGCGCGCGGGGGACGTGAGGTCATCCTGCTGGCCGAGGACGACGAGCAGGTGCGCTCGCTGGGCGCGCGCGTCTTGCGCGAGGCGGGCTACACGGTGCTGGAGGCGGTCGACGGCATCAACGCGCTGGAGACGGCGCAGGCGTGGGCGGGGCCGATCAACTTGCTGGTGACCGACGTGGTGATGCCGCGCCTGGGCGGGCCGGACCTGGCGGCGCGGATGCTGGCGCTGCGGCCGGGGCTCAAGCTGGTGTCGTCGTCGGGCTATGCCGAGCCGGAGCTGCCGCTGGGGCCGCTCGAGGGGCAGCCGTTCCTGCGCAAGCCGTTCTCGGGGCCGCAGCTCCTGCTCAAGGTCCGCTCGACGCTGGATGGGACGGAGCAGGTCGAGCAAGCACACGCGGGCGTGACGCACTGAACTTCGGGCCTGTGGGGACCTCCGATTGGGACTCCGCGGTCCCGGGACGCGGGGCGAGTTGCGCTTGCGGCCGCGGGCCCGGGGCATGGGGCGGGTTGCGCTTCCAGGAGGCCTGCGGCACGACCGGCAGTCGCGTCCGCGACTGCTACAGCTCCGTTCAACGCCTTGATGTGCCGCGCGCTCAAGTCGGCGCAATCCCGCCCCATGCCCCGGGCCCGCTCTGGGACCTCTTGGGTGGTGCCCG